>JANYDT010000052.1 GCA_025359845.1 Acidimicrobiia bacterium | reverse complement strand
CACCACCAACGCCAGCACCAGCATCACCAGCACCAGCCAATAGAACTCGCGCTCGCCGAGCTTGACACCGAACAGGCTGGGTTTGGCCAGCTTGATGCCGAGCGGGCCTTCGGTCAGGAAGGTCATTTCGTTGATCAGGATGACGACCACGCAAGCCACGACGACGGTTCCTGCGACGACGGTGCCTGTGACGACCACGCAAGCCACGACGACGGTTCCTGCGACGACGGTGCCTGCGACGACCACGCAAGCTACAACGACGGTTCCGACGGTTCCGACCAGCGTTCTAGGCGTCTCGATAGTAGCGACGTCGCCGGTGGGCACCTCGGAACCCACGACTCCCCCGACAACTCAGTCGACGGCAACTTTCACCGAAGAAAAAACCGCTACCGGGCCAGCTCCCTCAACGACTACGCCAAACAGCAACCCGACCGCGCCAACCACCACGGCAATTACGGGATCAGTCTTGGGTGTTGCCGTCGGCCGAGGGGCCGTGGCCGACCTGCCCTTCACTGGTGGCAACTCGGTTCTGTTCGGTCTCGTGGCCCTGGTGTTCCTGGCGATTGGCTCGATCTCCGCCCGAGCCGCCCGCCGCCGCGGCGCCCACGCGACCCGGTAATGCGCCGTCGCTTGCCCGGATCAGGCCTCCTCGGTACGGTACGAGCCCGACGGCGATTTCGACACGTTGATCGTCGGGCTGGTGCGGCGACAGCCTCGCGTTAGACGGGCGACGGGATTTGGTGAAGTTCGATTCCGTATTTGCTGCAGGCTCTCACATCCTGTCGGACCATGCCGTGAGCGCGAGGGCTGCGTGATGATGGACGGCTACTCCTTGGACCGCTCGGGGCGTATCTTGCACGGTGGCCAGGTGGAGCCGGTTGTAGAGGCCGGCAGTCGTCGCGAGTTCGTCTGGGTCATGCCGATTGGGGAGCCACTCGTAGGAGTCGGTGAGGACGTCGAAGGTCAAGCGGTCGTCCGCGAAGTTCGGGGGCGGCGGCCTCGATCGCAGCGAGCGCGGCCGGTAGCTCGGTACGGCCCCACTCGCGGAGCACTCCGATAGCCTCCGGGCTGAGCAGTTCCCACCGCTTGGCCATCGCCGCCGGGTCGATCTCCAACGACTCGAGGAGGGCGCGGCGTGTCGGTGTCTCCTCGGTGGTCTTGGTGCGGGCGGTCACGGTACCCGTTGTCGCTCAGTTTCGCCCGCAACGGAAGCGGTCAGCCAGGCGTGGGTGACGGCGCGATCGCTTTGCGTCTCGCCCGGGTTGTGATCCCGAACGCACGTAGGCCTCCTACAAGAAACCCGCCTCGACCTAGGTGACTGGTGTCAAACGGCTCGTTGTGGATCGGTGAGTCAAAATTGCCGCTCGCAAGGACGCACAACGACGCGCTTGTCCTGCCCAAACGGCTAGGCGGAGGACGCCGCGAGTGGTGATTTTGGCCGCCGAGACGCTGCGATCGCGTTTGACACCAGCCACCTAAAAGGGCGACCACCTCAAAGCCACCCTCGAAGGACTCCTCCTCCACGCCGAAATACGATGCTGGGCCAGTAACGCAGCGCGCTCAGTACATCTGAGGCGGCTCCTGAACGGCGCTCAGGGCGCCAACGAATCCTGAAGCCCGATGACTTCCACACCGAGAACCGAGCCAGGAGGCGATTCGAGCACGTCATCAACTGCGCTTCCGGAAATGTTTGGTACCAGGGTGGTCTCGGTCCTACATTGTGTGATTCCTTGCGCCATCCATGGGACTCCCCATGTGACTTTGAGTAGTAGTTCGCCGGCATTGCCGTCCAGTTGACTCCCGCAAACCGGTAGGGTCGGTGTCTGTCGCTGGATTGTTCGCGGCGTAGGCGTAGGCCGAAATGGCCGGAGGGTCTAGACCCGCCCGAACGGGTCGGTTTCGTGAAGTGCGCCAGCATGACCGGCAACCGAACTCTAGATTCTGTTGAGGATTGAAATCGAGGCGGCGGTTGCCACGGCGACCACGGCCGTCCCGGCGCATAGAACGCTGGAATCGACCAAATCTTGGCGACGTTAGACGGCTGGCCCGCCTGGCCAGCCGAAAGGATTCCTCCGCCGGAAGCGCATGTAACGCTCGTGCGCGTACTCCCTGGACCGCGCGGGGCGTGTCTTGCACGGTGGCCAGGTGGCGACGGTCGGCTCATTATAGGGTGTGGAACCCTTCGCGCCGGCGACGACAGGAAATGCGGGCTGGGCGCGATGAGTCAGAAACACCTCCCGCCAACGCCACGAAAACTCCGGTCAGCTCCTGAAATGCTTCATGAGTTGGGAGAATTCGTCGCCTGTCTTCACGGGCACGATGTAGCCCTCTTCGTTGCGGATCTGCTCGAAATTGTCGCGGACGTCTTCGAGCGTGAGTTTCGGGTTGTAGTACCCCGGGGTTAGGCCAATGAACATGCGGGCAATGCGACCGCCGGCGGCCGAATAGATCTCACCCGAAACGGGGCAGTCCTCATGACAGAGCCACGCCACAATGGGGGCGACGAGATCGGGAGTTACCTTGTCGACCATTGGTCCGAGTATTTCTTCGGTCATACGGGTCTTGGCCACGGGGGCCAGGGCGTTGACCTTGATATTGTGTTTGCTTCCCTCTTGCGCCAAGACTCGGGTCAGCCCGACCAAACCCATCTTGGCCGCCCCGTAATTGGCCTGTCCGAAGTTGCCGATGATGCCTGAACTCGAGCTGGTGTTCACGATTCGGCCGTAGCCCTGCTCGCGCATTTTTATCCATGCCGGCTGGGTCACGTAGAAGGCGCCTTTGAGGTGAACGTCGATCACTGAATCGATTTCGGCTGACCCCATGTGGTGGAACGTCTTGTCCCTCAGGATGCCGGCGTTGTTGATCACGATGTCGACCCGACCGAACGCATCGAGGGCGGTCTTGATGATGGCCGCTCCGCCCTCCGGGGTCGAAACGGTATCGCCATTGGCGACGGCCACGCCGCCGGCGTCGTTGATTTCTTTCGCCACCGTGGCCGCGGGGCCACCGTCGCCGCCGGACCCGTCGATCCCGCCGCCCAAGTCGTTGACGACGATCTGTGCGCCCCGACTGGCCAGCAGCAACGCATGTTCGCGCCCTAGGCCCCCGCCCGCACCGGTGATGACGGCGACACGATTTTCGAACGACAACTTGGTCATAATCGGAACTGCTCCTCTGAGATGTGAGAACGGGACGAAGAACGGTAGCCGTGACCTCGACAGATGGCCAAGCCCGAAGTTTGCGGGGCGCAGAGCGGGGGTATGGCGTGAGTCACATCACGACGTGTCGTTCGCGCCATCGAAAGCCCGTCTGCGATCCGTCATGATCAGATCCATCACAACTTCCGAATGTTTTTCTCGAAAAGTTGTAAGAAACGCCCGGTTGACTGCTCTACATCACATCCGAACATCCGAACAAGCGCATCGACCGACGTAAAGACCAAGAGAGCCAACCATGAACCACACATCCACACTCAAGATCACCGGAGCCCACCAAGTCGGTTCACCCTCGGCTGGTCAATCCACAGAGGCTGTTCACGCCCCGCTTCCCCACGTCGAACATCGTCAGGAGCTTCCCGTCGAGCCCCTCCCCGAGCCGACTTCTCATTGCCGCAGCGATGACGAGCCTGTCTGGCGGGGCGCGACCCGCATGCTGTCTGGACTGGCTGGCGCCCGTAGCCTTCATCCAGCCGGGCGCGCCCGCGTGTAGACGAAGTTCACCCCGATTTTTCCGGGAGGTCTTTTCCCCCTCAAAGACCGTCCCTCCGAGAAGGACCGGCACCCCGCTTCCCATCTTCGCCGCCGATCGCGGGATGGGGCCCAGGGTGCCGGTCCTCTCAACATTTACGTCGATTTCACACCGGCGTGAGAACCTCAGCCCTCGATTGGCGACTCATTTCGGCGATGACATCGACCTCGGACGAGGTGAAACCCGCCATCTCACGGAACTTGCGGGCGAGACGAATCGACGAATCGGCGTCTTCGCCCCGCTGACCACGGAAGTTGAACAGTCCGTCGACCACCTTCTGAAACTCCAGCGCACGGGCTTGGCGTTCTTTGTCGGTTTTCGTCACCTCGCGCAGCCAGGTCGAGCCCATCTTCACGTGGGTGACTTCATCGGCCAACATCCAGTCCTCACAGAATTCGAGTACCGGGTCGGTCATTGCTGCCCCGAATTCTTTCATGCTGTTGAACACGTCGATGGCCAAGCCCTCCAAGGCCCGATTTACTCCGGCGAGACGGAAGACGGGATCGGCGTGGCAGGCGGCCTCGAACAACGTGGTCGACTCGAAGAATTCGCCGATGTCCATGCCCATGTGATCGCCAAGCTTGACGGAAATCTCACAATGGCGGGCTTCGTCCCAACATTGGCGAGCCATGTCGAGCTTGAGAGCAAAGGGCACCGCCATAGGATCGGCGCCGGCACCGTTCTCGCCCGCCACCGGAAAGTCGAAGCACGTCCGTCCGGCGCCTTCGAGGGCCTGGATCTCGCCCACGAAGATGCCGTGCATCAAGCGGCGAGCCCGGTCGTGCACGTCAATGGCCGAGCCGTCGATGCGGTTGTTCTGTTCGACTTGACGTTGATCGCTGAACCGCATTTCGGTCGAGACCCGATTGAAGCGGTCATCGCGGGCCAATTCCGAGGGATCAATGTGTCGGCGCATAGCTAAAGTCTACCTTGTGACGATCGTCATGGCCAGGTGCAGTCACACGTTGTTGGGGGCATCGTTCACGCCTGGTAGTTGTGGCCGCTAGACTCGTCCGGCTTTCGCCGGCCGCTCGGCGCCCCGAACCAACCCAAAAGGAACTTGCCATGGCTGACATCACGTTGCACGCGGAACTCCGCACCGAGACGGGTTCTCGGCCGGCCGGACGCCTGCGCGCCGCCGGCAAGCTTCCGGCCATCGCCTATGGCAAAGGCCACGAGACTGTGAATTTAATGCTCAACCACCACGATGTTTCTAAGGCGCTGCACGATCCAGCCAGTCGAGAAGGTGAGATGACGCTCATCGTCGACGGCTCCAGTCATCGCGTCAGGCTGCATCAGATCCAGCGCGACCCGGTTCGCCGCAACGCCGCGCATCTCGATTTCGTCTTCGTCTAGTCCACCCGGTTTCCGATGTTCGGCCGGGAGCGATCCGGTACTCCGGCCGCGCTCTTGGTCATCGGGTTGGGCAATCCCGAGGCCGAGTACGCAGGCACGCGTCACAACCTTGGGGCCGAATGCGTGCACCTCTTGGCGCAGCGCCATGGGGCCCGCTTGAAAATGGGCAAAGAGAAGGCCCTCACGGGCGAGGTGCGAATCGGCGGTGCACTGGTGGCTCTGGCCTTTCCGCAGACGTACATGAACGAATCCGGCCAATCGGCTCGACTGCTCGTGCGGCGCTACGGAATCGAAGACCTCGCCCAGGTTGTCGTCGTGCACGACGAACTCGATCTTCCCAGCGCTCGGGTGAAGCTCAAGCTCGGGGGCGGGACGGCCGGCAACAACGGGATCAAGTCCGTCCATGCCCATCTCAACAGTGCCGACTTTGCGCGGGTGCGCATTGGTATCGGGCGCCCGCCCGGTGCCGGGCAAGCCATCGAATACGTGCTGAAACGCCCGGGTAAGGCCGAGCGGGGTCTCCTCGACGTCGCCGTGCAGGAGGCCGCCGACGCGGTTGAGGCGATCGTGACCGACGGCTTCGAGCGAACCATGAACCGAGTGAACACGGGAAAGTGAACCGAGTGAACACGGGAAGTAAGGCACTAACCTGCAACGGATGAGACGCCAGCTCGTTTTCACGTGTGCTCTCGGTCTTGTGGCCGGGTTAGGTTTTTCGGCTACGGCCCAGACCACCACGACGCTTTCGCCGATCCAAGAGATCCGCCTGGTTGTGAACTTTCCCTTGCCTCCCGCCAACGTATCCGGCTTCACGGTCGATGTCATATGCAAGGACCTGATTGGACTGCCGGCCGGCGCCCCGTGGACACAGTCCTTCAGCTTCACGGCCGCCGGAGGCTCGGCGAAGGCCCTGTATCCATTAGGTCCTTCGACCAACTGTGTATTCCGTTTGACGGTTCTGGGTACGGGCGCCCGCGGTATCTTCGGAACGGGATTCATCATCGGAGGTGGAGTCCGGGCGGTGACATTTCCGACCACGGTGAACGGGCAGGCCGTCGATCCTCAATCCGTGGGCGAGTCCGATGCGGTGGCGGTCACGCGTGAGACTGACGCGCTCTTCGGCCTGCCTGTCGTCACTGCAACCGTGGCGACCACTACGACCACTACGTCGCCCACGACGACTCGCCCCACAACCACCATTGCGCCGCCTATAATCGCATCCCCAACGACAACGCCCGCGCCCACAACCTCTACGACACAGCCGCCGCCGCCCCCGCTGCCGGCCAATACCACGACTGTGGTATTGGCGAAACCGACCGTGGCCAAGACGGCAAAATCGAAGCCGGCGGCGCGTTTCCGGACCGTGCGCCGGTGCCGGACAGTAAAAAATAAAAGAGTCTGCAAAACCGTGCGCGAGCGCGTCATTCGATGACCCTCACCGCACTCCCGCAGCTGCTTCGACGCGAGCCTGAACTTGCCGGTGTGCTCGGCTCCCGTCACGGCCTGCTGGCCGTAGCGGAGCCGGCCCGCGCGTTCGTGTTGGCTGGACTGGCCGCAGCCAGCACGCGCCGACCGCTGGTGGTCGTGACTCCTACCGGAACCGACGCCGATCGCCTGGCCCATGATCTGCGGGCGTACCTCGGCCCTGACGAAGTCGACGTTTTTCCGGCGTGGGAAACGCTGCCGTTCGAACGGGTCTCTCCGAGCTTCGAGACCATGGCGCTACGGCTACGGGCCATGTGGAAGCTTCGGTCCAACGAACCGCCCGCGGTGGTCGTCGCCCCGATCAAGGCGCTGCTGCAGCGACTCGGTCCGCACGTCGAAGACACCGACCCCATAATTGTACGACCGGGCGACACGATCGACCCCCAAGCACTGGTCGAGGCCTTGGTCGGCCTCGGATACCGGCGTGAATACCAGGTTGAGCACCGTGGCGAAGTGGCCGTTCGCGGCTCAATCGTCGACGTGTATCCGGCCACGGCCGACGCCCCGGCGCGCATCGACCTTTGGGGCGATGAGGTCGAACGCCTCACCGAGTTCAGCGTGCACGACCAACGGGCGACCATCGATCTCGCCGAGGTGGTGCTCTTCGGTTGCCGCGAGCTGCGGCCGACACCCGAAGTTCGGGCCCGGGCCGAGAGCCTTATCGCCACGGAACCCTGGGCGGTGGATCAGTGGGACAAACTGGCCAACGGGTTGGTATTCGACGGCATGGAAAGCTGGTTGCCGTGGCTCACCACGGATGAGCACGTCCTGCTCGACTTGCTGTCGCCCGACGCGCTGGTGGTGTTGGTGGAGCCCCGCCGCATACGTGATCGCGCCGCCGAACTTTTGGATGAGGAGGCAGCGCTGGCCTACACGTTGGCCCGCACTTGGGACGCGACGGGCAGCCAGTTTCCCCGGTTGCACATGCCCTTCGATCGATTGCTCGTCCATACCAAGGCCCCCGTTTGGACGCTGGCCGCGGCCCCCGAAGGCCCCGACACGACTGTTGTTCAGGCTATGGGATGGGCGCCGGTGCTCGGCGACCCGGGGGTGATAGTGAGCCAAATGCGCCGGTTGGTCGACGACGGCTACCGGGTCGTGGTGTGCGCCGACGGAGAGGGTTCGGGCGACCGGATACAAGCGATCCTGCGTGAACAAGGCATGCGTACCGACGTTTTGCCGCCCGGCCACGAGGTGACGCTCTCGGGCCACGATCGGCGCGCCGGGGTCCAGATCGCCGTTCAGGCCATCGAACGTGGGTTTATCCTCCCGTCGATCAAGCTGGCGCTGTTGGCCGAAGCCGATCTGACCGGTCGCCGTCGGGCCCATCGCCGTGTCAAAGCTCGCAAACGGGCCGCTCAAGGCTTCTTCGAAGACCTCAAACCGGGTGACTACGTCGTGCACCACCAGCACGGCGTCGGGCGTTTCGCGGGGATGGTGAAGCGGGCCATCGGCGGCGTCGACCGTGATTACCTGCTGCTTGAATACAAGAGCAACGACAAGCTGTACGTGCCCTCCGATCAGATCGACGCGGTGCGTCCCTACAGCGGTGAGCCCCCTTCACTGCACAAACTTGGGGGCAAGGATTGGGCGCAAACGAAGGCCCGAGTGCGAGCCGCGGTGCGTGAGATTGCCCAAGAACTGGTCGTGCTGTACCAAACCCGGATCACCGCGGTCGGGCACGCCTTTGGTGGTGACACGCCGTGGCAGACCGAGATCGAAGAGGCTTTTCCGTTTGCCGAGACGCCCGATCAGCTGCGAGCCATCGCCGACGTCAAGGCCGATATGGAGTCGGAGTCGCCCATGGACCGACTGGTGTGCGGCGACGTCGGGTTCGGTAAGACCGAAGTGGCCATCCGGGCCGTGTTCAAGTGCATTCAAGACGGCCAACAAGCGGCGATCCTCGTGCCCACCACGTTGTTGGCCCAGCAACATTTCCAGACCTTCAGCGACCGGTTCGCCAATTACCCGGTGCGGGTCGAAGTGTTGTCACGATTTCTCACCCCGGCCCAAGCCAAGCGCGTCGTCAACGGTGTGCGTGACGGAGAAGTCGACGTTGTCATAGGCACCCATAGGCTGCTCGGCTCCGATATCAAATTCAAGAAACTCGGGCTGCTTGTGGTCGACGAAGAACAGCGCTTCGGGGTCACGCACAAAGAAACCATGAAGCAGCTGAAGGCCAACGTCGACGTCCTCACGCTGTCGGCCACGCCGATCCCCCGGACCCTCGAGATGGCCCTCACCGGCATCCGCGACTTGTCGCTCCTAAACACGGCCCCGGCCGAGCGTCAACCGATATTGACGTTCGTCGGTGAGTACGACGAACGGGCGGTGGCCGAAGCCATCCGCCGCGAACTGCTGCGTGAAGGGCAGGTCTTCTTCGTCCACAACCGTGTCGTCGACATCGAAATGGTCGCCGACCGCGTCCGGTCGCTGGTGCCCGAAGCGCGGGTCGTCATCGCCCACGGCCAGATGGACGAAGGAACGCTGGAGCAAGTCGTCTATGACTTCTGGGAGGGTAAGGCCGACGTGCTCGTGTGCACGACCATCATCGAATCGGGAATTGACATGCCCACGGTCAATACCATGGTCGTCGACCGGGCCGATCGCCTCGGCCTCGGGCAACTGCACCAGCTGCGGGGCCGGGTAGGACGAGCCGGGCAACGGGCCTATGCCTATTTGTTCTTTCCGCCCGATGTGTCATTGTCCGAAGAGGCTTACGAACGGCTGAAGACCATCGGCGAGCACACCGAGCTGGGTTCGGGGTTCAAGATTGCGATGCGCGACCTCGAGATTCGGGGGGCGGGCAACTTGTTGGGCGGCAGCCAATCCGGCCATATAGCCGCCGTCGGCTACGACCTCTACTCGCAAATGGTGATCGAAGCCGTCGGCGAACTCAAAGGTGAAACTCCCCGTCAAGCGGCCGAGATCAAACTTGAAGTGCCCGTCGATGCCAACATTCCGCACGATTACATCGCCAAAGAGCCGTTACGGCTAGAAGCCTATCGCCGCCTTGCTGAGGTCACTTCGCAGACCGACGTCGACGACGTCGCCACCGAATGGGTTGATCGATATGGGCCCATCCCCGAGCGTGCCGCGGCGCTGCTTGCGGTCGCTCGGTTGCGGGCCGAATGCGTGCGTACCGGGATTCGTGAGATCGTTGTCACTAAGGCATCGGGCATGATTCCGGGCATGTTGGCCGCTCGCCTGTCACCCGTCGAGCTGAAGGCCAGCCAAGAAATTCGCTTGCAGCGGCTTTCGCGCGCCGGGGTCTACAAGCGCCCCGAGAAGCTGATCATCCACCCTCTCAAGAGTGGCAAAGGCACGGTCGTGGCCGATGCGCTGCTGGCCTTTCTGGCCGAGTTGTATCCGCCCGACTGACCCTCCTCGCCCGAATTGCTCGAACAAACCGGCTCCCCGCGGGAACCCAGGTGTAGCGCGGTGACGTCAGAGTCTGCATGAAACGAAGCGCCACGACCCGTTCCCTTGCCGCTCTCACCCTCGCCGCCCTGGGCTTGGCTTCCGCCCCTGCCTTCGCGTGCGGCGGGCTGGTCGATCCCAACGGCACGATCCGCCTCGCCCGAACCTCGACGCTCGCCGCCTTCCACCGGGGCATCGAGCATTACATCACGAGCTTTCAATACGAGGGCGGATCCACCGAGTTCGGCTCGATCATCCCGTTGCCCGGTCGACCGACCAAAGTCGATCGGGGCGGCGACTGGACGCTCCAACGACTGTTGCGCGAGGTGCGTCCGGTGTTCGCCGAAGACACGTTGGCGGCGGCGGCCCCCTCGGCCGTGGGCACGGCCAAAGTCATCTTGGAAACGAAGATCGACGCGCTCGATATCACCGTGTTGCAAGGGGGCGCCGCGGAGGTGATCCGTTGGGCCAATCAGCACGACTTCCGCCTCTCCAACGATGCCCCGAAGGTGCTCAACCATTACGCCAGGAAGAGTCCATACTTCCTCGCCGCACGCTTTGATGCGCGGCGCGCCGCGGAGCGCAATCAAGTTACCGGTCAAGGCACGCCGATCCACATTCAAATCCCGATGAAGAAGCCATGGGTCCCGCTGCACATCTTGACGCTTGGCAAGTCCAATCGCGAGATCGTCGATGCAGATGTATTTGTCATGACTGATCGTCAGCCCAAATCGTATGAGCACGGAGGAGGTGCGCTCACACTGCAGCAGAGCAACCAAGCCAGCGGAAGCCTATTGGATGACCTTCGGGCCGACAAAGGCATGCAATGGTTGCCGCGCAATATGTGGCTTTCGTACTACGCGGTGGGTGGCGAGGCCAACGCGCTCACTGGCGACCTTTCCGTCAACGTGTAACGAGAGGGCGCAGCCCCGATACGGTGCACGTGTGACTCACTATGACCTGCTCATCGTCGGCGCCGGTTCGGGCAACTCGCTCATCACCCCGGAGATGGACGAGTGGAATATCGCCATCGTGGAGCGCGACAAGTTCGGCGGTACCTGTCTCAACGTCGGATGCATCCCATCCAAAATGTTCATCTATGCGGCTGAGGTGGGCGAGCAGACCCGCCACCTCAGTCGTTACGGGCTCCGCTTCGATCCGCCCACCAAGGCCGTGGCCGACTGGCCGGCTATCGTGCATCGGGTCTTCGGGCGCATCGATCCGATCGCCATGGGCGGCGAGGACTACCGGCGGGGTCTGCCCAACGTCGATGTATTCACGGGAGACGCCCGTTTCACCGGGCTTCGCGAGCTGCAAGTGAACGGATCGACCATTTCGGCAGAGCGCATTGTGCTGGCCGCGGGGGCTCGGCCCAATATCCCTAAGATTGCGGGGCTGAGCGGTCCGGGGGCGGTGCCGTTTCACACCTCCGACACGATCATGCGGATCGAAGCCTTACCTGCCCATCTCATCATCCTCGGTTCGGGGTTCATCGCCGCCGAGTTCGGGCATGTCTTCGAGGCCCTCGGCACCAAGGTCACGATCGTGACCAGGACTCACGTCGTGCTACGCGCCGAAGACGACGACATCAGCGCCCGGTTTACAGAGATGGTCAGAGAGCGCTTCGAATTGGTGCTCGATGCTCAGCCGGTGGCTGTGCGCCTCCGCCATTCGGGTGACGGCGTGGCGATCGATCTACGGGACGGGCGCTGCGTCGAAGGTGACATGCTGCTCATCGCCACTGGTCGGGTGCCCAACGGCCGCCAACTCGAGGTGGAGAAGACCGGTGTCGAACTCGACGCCCGTGGCTTTGTGGTGGTCGACGACACCAACCTTACGGGGGTGCAAGGCATCTGGGCGCTGGGCGACATCGTCGGTCGCCATCAGCTCAAGCACATGGCCAATCTCGAGGCCTACCTGGTGCAACACAACGTGTTGCACCCTGACGCGCCGAAGCGCTTGGACGACAGGGCCGCGCCCCATGCGGTGTTCACGACCCCCCAGATTGGGTCGGTCGGCCTGACGGAGCGTCAAGCGATGATGGCCGGGGTGCCCCACGTGGTCATCCGGCACGACTACGCAAGTGCGGCGTACGGGTGGGCAATGGAAGACACCACGAGTTTCGTGAAATTGCTCGGCGATCCGGTTACTCATCGACTGCTCGGAGCCCACATCATCGGCCCGCAGGCATCGGTGCTCGTGCAGCTGCTCGTGCAAGGCATGCACCTTGGCGCCACGGTCGAAGAGTTGGCTGAAGGCCAGATCTGGATCCACCCTGCGCTCAGCGAGGTGGTCGAGCAGGCGCTGTTGAAGTTGGCTGAAGCGCTGGCGTCATGAGGTTGCCCCCGTCGAACCGCCGGCCTGGCTTTTATGCGGCCAGCACGGCGCAGCCCACGAGGATGTCCGCCACGAGGCCGACCTCGCCCTCGCCCTGATGGCGCAACTCGGACGGGAAAAGGCGCTTGGCCGCCAGACGGCAGAAGTCGACTGCATCGGCAATGAGGACCACGTCGGGCTCGCCCGCTTGCTCGCCCCAGGCCAGGGCTTGATCGAACGCCCCTCCCCCGATGCCGGTCAAGACGATCCGGGCGGTCTTGCCCGAAAAGTTTAGCTGGTTGAGAGCCAGGCCAAAGGGCACAAGGCCGACTGCGAATGCAGTCATGGCCGGCAATCTCCCCTCGTCCAGTCCGGGCGGCGGCAATCCAATGGTTCGGGCGACATCTTCGACGTGCGTCCAGACCTCGAAGGTCCGGATGGTCAGAACTTGATGAAGCGGCAAATGGAGTGAGTGCAGCCGGGTTCTCTGGGAGAGTTCGGCGACGGTGAGTACCTCGAGGCGGGCGCGGAGTGCCTCCACCCGTTCGTTCCAGGTCTGGAACACGACCTCGTACGAGTGACCGTTCATCTCGGCGATTGTGGCCATGGTCATGCCCCGATGGTCGGCTTCGGTTCCCTCTGGGGCCACCCACGGCGCCAGCCCGATCGCCGCGCCGAAGTACGACTCGATGGCGATGAGATGGGAAACGAGATCTTTGATAGTCCAGCCGTCAACCGTGTCGGCCCCCGGGCCGACGTTGAGGAGGGGGCGAACCCAATCCTGAGGGTCGAGTCGTTTGAGTAGGTTGCGAAACTCGTCGATTGTCGCGATGAAGCCAGCCACCGGACCCGTGGGTTGAGTCTCTCGTAACTGTTGTTTGGCGCGCCGACGGGTGAGCGCGTTGGCGAAAACACTCGAGCGGAGCCAATCCGGAGGCGCATCGGCGGCCAGTTCCGCCAACGCCTCGGTGACACCTGAGTACTCCTCGTTCAACTCCACGATGTCAAACCCTGCGCAGTAAGTAACTTGCTCAGTTTGGCCAGCGCGAGGCGAAGCCGACTCTTCGCCGTGCCTTCAGGAATCTGCAAGATGCCAGCCACTTCTCTGTGGTGTGCCCACCGAAATAGGCCAGAACGACGGCCTCGCGTTGATCCGTGGGTAGGGCATCAACACACCTCCGGATCCGAGTGGCCAAGTCGTCAACCACCGGCCGATCGCTTGAGTCGACGGCAATCGAGACGCAGCGGCGGAACACGCGCTCTTCACGCGCTCTTCACGGGCTTTGGTCGCCGACTCCTGCCGGATCCAGTCGACGGCCCGACGGTGGGTCAGGACCCCCAAGTAAGCCCTCAACGATCCACGCGCTGGATCGAATTTGTCAGGTCGTTCCCAGAACCAGCCGAACACGTCTTGGGCGATGTCTTGGGCCGCCACTTCGTTTTGGGTGACTCGACGAGCGAGGCCGTACACCAGCGAAGAGTGCTGGTCGTAGACATCGCCCAACGCCCTTTCGTCGCCGGCGATCACTCTCGCGACAAGCAACGCATCACGGGCGGTCGGGTTCATTTCGACTCCGGCGCCAGTCAGGTCCTGCTGCGGCATACGTTGCAGGGTAGTCACCATTAGGACGTTGTTCCTAGTCGCACTACACCGATGCCCCCTCCATGTCGGCCTTTCGTCGCCGGATCTATCGGTGGATCACCGATAGTCTGTTATTTGTGCGCCCCTCTTCTCGTGTCGCCTCATCCACGCCCCGACTCGTCCTCACGCTTGGCGCCCTAACCATCGTCCTCACCGGGCTCGTGGCGTGCGGGGGCGTCACCCGACCAGCGATGACTGTCGATGGATCGACCTATTCGCGGGGCGATCTCAAGACCGACCTGGAGACCCTCTCGAGCATCGAAGGGACACAGGCGGCCACTACCGGGGGAAAGGCCCCCGCTGTGGCCCCGACGAAACCCAAGGTTTTTGGCGCCACGATCACGGCACAGGCCCTCACCAACCAGCTGTACAGCCGAATCATTCACGCTGACTTTGTGTCGAAGAAGCTGTCGTTGGCAAAAGCTGTCGATCAGAAGGCGGCCAGCGATGCCGCGTCCAATTACGGGGGGGCGGCGGTTTTTGACAAGTTGCCGCAGAAGTTCCGAGACTCCGCCGTCCGACGCCAAATGGAAATTGGAGCCCTCCGAACGCACGCCGTTGGAGGGCTCGATCCGAAGGCGTACTACGACGCTCACCAGGCCGATTTCGCCCAGACGTGCATCAGTCACCTGCTTGTCGATAGCGAAGCTAAGGCGGTAGCGGCCCGAACGCGTATCGAAAAGGGCGAAGACTTTGGTGCGGTCGCGAAGGATGTCTCTAGTGACACGGGCTCCAAAGTCCAGGGTGGGGCCCTTGGCTGCGGCAGCGTGACGCAATACGTGAAGGAGTTTGCGGTAGCGGCGACGGCACTCAAGGTCAACGAACTCAGTCAGCCGGTGCACACCCAGTTCGGATTCCATATTCTCAAAGTGACCAAGCGGGAAGCACCGAAATTCGACAAGAACCAACAGGCAATCGTCCAGACCAAGCTCGACGAGGTGGCCAACGCCAAGCTGAGCACGGAGCTTTCGGCTCGCCTCAAGTCAGCGAAAGTAACGGTCGACCCAGCCTTCGGGACGTATGTGGCCGACGGCGGACGGGGGTTGCCGGAGATCAAGGCGCCGGGCCCGCAGGCTCCAGCCACCGTGGCCGCCGCTCCGGTGGCGCATTGATCTTCGCGTCGTCGCCCTTCTGATCGTGGCTGGGCGAATAGTCATCGTCGGGCTCGGACCGGCCGGACCGGAGTTCCTCACTGGGGAGGCGTCGGCCGCCATCCACCGCGTGCCGACCAAATTCTTGCGCACGGCCCGTCATAGCGCCGCTGCCGGCGTGGTCGGAGCTACCGCGTTCGATGCGCTCTACGAGTCGGGTGACACCTTCGAAGCGGTGTACCGGGGCATCGTCGACGAATTGATCGCATCCGCTTCGGCGGGGCCGGACGGGCGCGAGGTGCTGTACGCCGTGCCCGGATCACCGATGGTGGCCGAACGAACTGTTGAAATGCTGCGCAAGGAGGCTCCCCTTCACGGGATCGAGCTGGAGATTCAGCCCGCCCTTTCGTTCGTCGATCTGGCCTGGAGCCGACTCGGCGTCGATCCGCTGGCCGAGGGTGTCAGGATCATCGACGGCCATCGATTCGCGACCCAGGCGGCCGGCGACCGGGGCCCTTTGCTGGTGACGCAATGTCACTCGAGGGCGGTTCTCTCCGATATGAAGCTGTCGGTCGAAGGGCCACCGTCTGGCCCGGTTATGGTGCTGCAACGGCTCGGATTACCCGACGAGTCTGTGCGCGCGGTGGCCTGGGCCGACCTTGATCGAGCGATAGAGCCCGATCACCTCACATCGGTATATATCCCCCGACTGACGGCGCCGGTGGCCAATGAGCTGGTCCGTTTGGATGAACTCATGCATCGATTGCGGTTGGCCTGTCCGTGGGATCGAGAGCAAACCCACGCGTCGCTGGCCGGGTTCGCCATCGAGGAGGCCCATGAGGTGGCCGAGGCCATCGCGGAGCTCGGGGCCGATGGTGCAGAACCGAGCGGTCAAGCGATCGACCATTTTCAAGACGAACTCGGCGATCTGCTGCTACAGGTCGTTTTCCACGCCTGCATTGGAGCCGAGAACGGCTGGTTCACGCTGGCCGATATCGCCCAATCACAGCACGACAAATTGGTATATCGACACCCTTGGGTGTTTCCTCGGGAAGGTTTCGATGCCAAGATCGAGACCTCCGCCGATGTCGTGGCCAATTGGGCGCGGGCCAAACGGAAGCCTCCTACCTCAGCGTGGCCGTGAACCCTTGGGCGGCCAAGGCTTCTTGCACTTCAGCCGAATGGCCGGGGTTGCGAGTTTCGACAGTGAGTTCCACCTCGACTTGATCGATGCCGAGCCCGGCCCCGGTGCGATGGTGATCCACATCGAGCACATTCAGGCCGAGCCGGGCCACTTCGGCCGTCAAGGCCGCCAGCGAGCCAGGACGGTCGGCGAAGACCACCCGCAGCCGGAGGTAGCGCCCGGCCGCCGAGAGGCCATGTTGAACGATGTGGGTGAGGAGCAGCGGATCGACGTTGCCGCCCGAAACAACGACGACCACGGGGCCGTTCCCCGCGACCTTGCCGGCCATGACGGCGGCCAGTCCCACGGCGCCGCTAGGCTCGACCACGGCTTTGGCCCGCTCCAGGAGGAGCAGGACGGCCTGGCTGATCTCCTCCTCGGTCACGGTCACGACATCTGTGACGTAGCGCCGGGTGAGCGCCAAGGTGAGTTCGGATGGCGCCTTCAAGGCAATGCCGTCGGCCATGGTGGCTACCGACGGGAGCCGCGTGAGCGTGCCGAGATCGAGCGATCGACGCATTGACGCCGCTCCTTCCGCCTCGATCCCGACCACCGGGAGGTCTTGGCGGACGGCCGCTAGGGCGAGGGCCGTGCCGGAGATCAGTCCTCCGCCGCCGATCGGAACGAGCACGACAGCCGGTTCGCGCACCTCGTCGGCGATCTCGAGTCCAACCGTTCCCTGCCCCGCAATTACGTGCGGATGGTCAAACGGGGGAACGAAAATGGCGCCGGTGTCGGCCGCGAGATTTCTGGCTGCGTCGAGGCAATCGTCCAATGTCGGGCCCCCGAAAAGAACGGTTGCGCCGTAGTCTTGGGTTGCTTGCATCTTCGGCAGCGAAGCGTTGTCGGGCATGAAGATGGTGGCCGATCGATGGGTCAATCGCGAGGCCAGGGCCACGCCTTGGGCATGGTTTCCAGCAGAAGCGGCCACTACGGCGGCTCCCGGCGGCAGCTGACTGATGCAGTTGTAGGCCCCACGGATCTTGAACGAACCGGTGCGTTGGATATGCTCGGGTTTCAAGATCACGGCGCGTCCGACGGCTCGCGAAATGGCGTCGGCCAACCGGCTCGGCGTCGGGCGAATGACCCCAACGAGTCTCGCCCGGGCGGTGACAACGTCGTCGAAATTGACCACGTCGTGGGGGTTACCGGGAAGGGAGGTCATAGTCATGAATGTAGGCATTCCGCGACGGTTGAAGGTGGCGAACTAACGTTCGTGCTATTTCGTGGTGCTTGACGGCTCTCTGCGCCGCTCCTAGCCTGTGGATTCCTTCCCCGGCCCGCAGGAGAGCCAACAAACATGAGCACCATTATTGATGTCTCGGGCCGGGAGGTCCTGGACTCCCGTGGCAATCCGACTGTCGAGGTCGAGGTGGCGCTCGATTCCGGCGCGAGCGGACGCGCCATAGTGCCGTCCGGGGCGAGCACGGGAGAGCACGAAGCTGTCGAGTTGCGCGACGGCGGGTCGCGCTTTTTCGGCAAGGGCGTCCTCACTGCGGTGGCCAACGTCAACGGCGAGATCCGCGATCGGTTGCTTGGCGAAGCCGGGCTGGATCAGCGCACCTTGGATTGGGCGCTCATCGATTTGGACGGTACCGACAACTTGGCCCGACTCGGCGCCAACGCCGTCCTGGGCGTTTCGTTGGCCGTCGCGAAGGCCGGAGCCGACGAGTTGGGAGTGCCGTTGTATCGCTATGTCGGCGGACCGAATGCCCATGTGTTGCCGGTTCCGATGCTCAATGTCGTGAACGGCGGCGTGCACGCCGACAACTCGATCGACATGCAGGAGTTCATGGTGATGCCGGTCGGCGCTGCATCGTTCTCCGAAGGACTGCGTTGGGGGGTCGAGACCTACCACACGCTCAAGAAGCTCCTTCATGATCGAGGTCTGGCGACCGCAGTGGGTGACGAGGGCGGGTTCGCTCCGAACCTGTCCCGTAACGAGGACGCCATCAAGATCTTGGTCGAGGCCATCGAACGGGCCGGCTACGAGCCCGGCGAACAGATCGCCATTGCCCTTGATCCCGCCATGAGTGAGCTCTACAAGGCGGGCGCTTACCAGTTGGTGGGGGAGAGCCGGACGCTATCGAGCGAGGACCTGACGGGCTACTGGGTCGAGCTGTGTGACCGTTATCCCATCGTCTCGATCGAAGACGGTATGGCGGAAGACGATTGGGACGGCTGGGCTGCGCTCACAAGCGCCCTCGGATCGAAGGTCCAACTCGTCGGCGACGACCTGTTCGTCACGAATTCTAAGCGTCTCCAAATGGGAATCGACCGAGCGACGGCCAACTCCATACTCGTCAAGGTGAACCAAATCGGAACGCTCACGGCCACTCTCGACGCTGTAGATCTGGCGCAACGTCACGCGTATACGGCGGTCATGTCGCACCGATCCGGCGAAACCGAAGATGTGACGATTGCCGATTTGGCCGTCGCCACGAATTGCGGCCAGATCAAGACCGGCGCGCCGGCGCGCAGTGATCGCGTCGCCAAGTACAACCAACTGCTGCGGATCGAGGATGAACTCGGGGACTCTGCTGCGTACTGGGGCCGTGCCGCGCTCGCGCCCCGAACCGGTCATCGAGGATGACATTGAGGCGCCTCGCCACGCTTGTCGCCGGGATCGTCATGGTTTTGGGTCTGTTCACGGTCGTCGGCGTGCTGCCGATGTCGACTTACACCAAGCAACGTCGCGAAACATTGGCCATCGATCAGCGTCTCAACGGGGTCAGGGCCGACAATGATCAACTACGCAGCGAGATCCGGCGTCTCCAAAGTGATGGTGAAGTGCAGCGTCTGGCTCGCGAACAGTTCGGCATGGTTCTGCCCGGACAGGAGGTGTACGCCATCCCGTCGCTGCGCGTCGATGCCCAGGTCGGCAATACCGCTCGTCCTCCGACCAAGGCTCGCGTGCGTCGGTCGGGATTTTGGGGACGCGTACTCTTCTGGCGCTGAGCCCCGGCGAGCGCCCGGCCGGCTCGGGAGTCGCGGCGTGCTCACCCGCGGACATGGCGTGACCGTCACTACTCGTGCTAGAACGCCTCCGTGCAAGTCTCGATGACCATCAATGGCCAAACCCACTCTCACGACGTGGAGCCCCGCACGTTGCTCGTGCACTTCATTCGTGAGAACTGCGGATTAACAGGAACCAACGTCGGCTGCGACACCAGCTCGTGCGGTGCCTGCACGATCCATATGAACGGCGAGTCGGTGAAGAGTTGCACGGTGCTGGCGGTGCAGGCCGATGGGCAAGCACTTACGACCATCGAAGGTCTCGCCAAAGACGGCGTGCTGCATCCCATGCAAGAGGCGTTCCGCCAGAACCACGCGCTCCAGTGCGGGTATTGCACGCCCGGCATGGTCATGGCCGCGATCGGTCTTCTCGATGAGAACCCCCATCCGACGGAGCGCGAGGTGCGCCTGGGACTCGAAGGCAACCTGTGCCGCTGCACCGGCTACCACAACATCGTCAAGGCCGTGCTCGCGGCTGCTAGCAACTGAGGAGTTACTCGTGATCCCCGCAGCCTTTGATTACGTCCGCGTCGATTCGGCCGATGCCGCCGTCGCTCAACTCGTTACCCACGGCGAAGACGCCAAGTTGCTCGCCGGTGGGCATTCGCTTCTTCCTCTGCTGAAGCTCCGTCTCGCCTCGCCGTCAGTCCTCGTTGACATCGGCCGAGTAAAGGACTTGTCGTATATTCGCGACGCCGGTGACCACATCGCCATCGGTGCCCTCACCCGTCACCGTGACGTCGAGATCAGCGAGATGTTGAAGCAGCACGTTTCGCTGCTGGCGCTGGCGGCCGGCGAAGTGGGCGACAACCAGGTCCGCCACCGCGGCACCATCGGCGGCTCGATCGCCCACGGCGACCCCGCCTCCGACCTCCCGGCCACGGTGCTGGCCCTCGGCGGCTCATTCGTGGTGAAGGGCCCCAAGGGGGAGCGGACCATCGCCGCTTCCGATTTTTTCCAGGGCTTTCTCACCACGGCCTTAGCCGCCGACGAACTCCTCACGGAGATCCGGGTGCCCAAGATCACCGGCGCCAAAGTGAGCTTCCAGAAGTTCAACCGCCGGGCCCAGGACTGGGCGATCGTGGGCGTGGCCGCCTGGAAACTGGGCGCCAAGTCGGGCGTCGGGCTTGTGAACATGGGCTCCACCCCGATCCGCGCTTCCACGGTCGAGTCGGCCGTCGCATCGGGTGCTTCAGCCGCCGATGCGGCCGCCCACGCCGCCGACGGCTGCGAGCCGCCGGCTGACCTCAACGCTTCAGTCGAGTACCGCCAACACTTGGCTCGCGTCTTGGTGCGTCGAGCTCTGGAGGAGTGCGCGTAGCGCACCCCTCCGGCGGATCACGCCTGAAACTGCTCTAACCGGAAATCGTCAACCGTGGTCGGCCGCCAACGCGGCCGCCGCGGCGGCCGAAGAGCCCGCTCCGGCAGTGGACCGTTGGGCGATGGTGATGGCCATCGCCTCCTTGGCCTTCGGGTCACGCTTGATCTGGGCGACGATCGCGGCGCTGGCCCCGGCCATGAGTGTGGCCTGGTGCTTCACGAGATATTCGCTCGACTCACGCATCGATCGGGTGTATCCGTTGATCTCGGGCACGACGTAACGGGCCAAGAGGTCCCAGCTGCGTTGCGTGGCCTCCCGATTGGCCCAGTCGTGGGCGAATCCGATCACGGCCCCGAATCCGCCGACAGTTTTCTGAAGTGAGCGGATCGACGCAACCAGCTGATCAGGTGTTCCGATGACGGCCGTCCCGGCTGCAGTAGGCCCGCCCGCGGTGCGATCCATCAACTCCCATTTGTCGTCGTAATGCACCGCGTCGGGGCGTCCGAGTATGCGGTAGTTGTATTCATTGTTCCAACGCGCCAGTCCATCGACGGCTTCGCGTCGGGCCTGCTCCTCCGTTTCGGCCAGGTGAAAGGCCATCATCACTCGCCAGTCGGCGCGGTTTACGGATGACCCGTGCTGGACTGCAGACTCTTCCGCGAACGCCCATTGGGTGGGAAGGGCGAGCAGGCCTTCGGTGGAGTTGGAGGCGATGGACAAGACGCCGATACCATACTTTCCGGCGATCTTCATTCCCGATGGGCTGATCGACGATGCCGTCACCATCGGTAGCTTTTCCTGGAGTGGCAGAATCTGAATCGCGGCTTCCCGTAACTCGAACCATTCACTCTTGTAATCGAAGCGCTCCTCTCCGTTCAAGAGCCGAATGATGACGCCGAGAGCTTCGTCCTGACGGTCGCGCTGCGTCATGGGATCGATGTTGAGCGTGCGGGCATCGGAGGGCAACGCGCCCGGCCCTGAGCCGAACATGGCCCGTCCACCGGTCATTTGGTCGAGCTGGGCGAGTCGCTGGGCGACGTTGAACGGGTGGTGGTACGGCAGGGAAGTTACGCCGGTACCAAGCATGATTCGGTGGGTCCGTTCGCCCGCCGCGGCCAGGAACATCTCGGGTGATCCGATCATCTCCCATCCGCTCGAATGGTGTTCTCCGCACCAGAACTCGTCGAGCCCAAGTTTGTCGAGTTGCTCGGCGAGATCGAGATCGCGTCGGAACTGGAGCATCGGATGCTCCCCGACCGGATGATGGGGTGCGACAAAGGCGCCGAAGCGCATGCGGGGCATAAACACGTAACGATAGTGAGGAGTGGCCGAGATGCCCAACCCCGGCACTAACCTTGTGCTTTCGTGACCCATCAATCCGTCGTCTCGAGCGCCGCGTCCGTAGACGAAGTGCGCGCCGCCCTGGGGGCCCACGGCTATCTGGCCGACGAAGGCCTGGCTACGGTGATCTTCCTCGCGATCGCACTGCGCCGCCCGCTGTTGCTCGAAGGCGAAGCCGGCGTGGGCAAGACCGAAGTGGCCAAGGTGTTGTCGCGATGGACGGGCGGTGAGCTGCTGCGGTTGCAGTGTTACGAAGGCATCGATGTGGCCCAGGCCGTCTACGAATGGGACTACGCCCGCCAACTCCTGCATCTCCGAGCGGCCGAGGCCGTCGGCTCGGCCGCCGAAGCCGAAAACGAGCTGTATTCGGAGCGCTTCCTGGTGCGGCGGCCATTGTTGCGGGCCATCGCCCATGGCGAAGGACCGGTGCCCGTGCTGCTCATCGACGAGGTCGACAGGGCCGACGACGAGTTCGAGGCCTTCCTGCTGGAAGTGCTGTCCGATTACTCGATCACCGTCCCCGAGCTCGGCACGTTCACGGCCCAGACGCCGCCGCTGGTGATTCTCACCTCCAACCGCACACGCGACGTCCACGACGCCCTCAAGCGGCGCTGCCTCTACCACTGGGTTGAGCATCCGGGCTTCGAGCGGGAGGTAGCCATAGTTCGCCTCCGAGCGCCTCAGGTGGCTGAACCTCTCGCTCGTCAAGTGGCGGCCGCGGTCGAGACCATGCGTACCCTCGAGTTGTTCAAGCCTCCCGGCGTGGCCGAATCGATCGACTGGGCCTCGGCTTTGGCCGCGTTGGGCCGGTCGCAGCTCGACGAGAAATCCGTCGTGGCCACGCTTGGATCGGTTCTGAAGTACCGCGAAGATGCCGACCGGTTGCAGCAGCATGGCGTGGCTGAATTGGTACGTGCCGCAGTCTTGCGAGCCGGGTAGCCAGGCCATGGCCGCCATGTCCTTCAACTTTGGCGATGTGCTTCAAGCTCTCGCCCCGAACGCGGTTCCGGCCCGTCCCGCGCTGGCGCTCGATGCGCCCAACACGACAGCCGAACGGATGGCGGTCGCCTTCGCGGTGGCGTTGCGGGCGGCCGGCCTGCCGGTCGCGCTGGGCAATGTGATCACGTTCGCGGAGGCGTTGGCGGCGGTGGGATTGGAAAGCCGTCAGCACGTCTATTGGGCCGGTCGGGCAGTTCTAGTGCGTCGTCCTGAAGACATCGCGTTGTTCGACAGGGCGTTTGCGGCCTTCTGGTTGGCCCGCATGGTCGGAACCGAGCCGGGGCCCGAGATGGTCCACCAGATCACTTTGGCCCTCGATGCCGACGACGAACCGCCGGCCGAGGGCGAGGGCGAAGACGACGGGCCTTCCGACGACACGTTGGCGGTGCGATGGTCGGGCCAGGAAGTTCTGCGCGATAAAGACTTCGCCGATTACACCGCCGAAGAGTTCGCTGAAGCCCGAGAGGTGATGGCGTCGCTCAGACTGAACGGATCGCCTCGCCGCTGTCGCCGTCTCGTGCCGGCGACGGGTTCGCGGGTCAAGGGCCGTCCCGATCTGCGCCGTACCGTGCGCCGGGCGCTGCGTTCCGACGGCGTGCCCATCCGACGCCACTTTCTTACCGAGAGTCTGAAACCTCGCCGCATAGTGTTGCTGTGCGACGTGTCCGGGTCGATGGAGAGTTACGCCCGAGCCCTGGTGCGTTTCTGCCAGGCCGCGGTGGTCGGCCGGGGGCGGGTCGAGGCCTTTGCGCTCGGCACCCGGCTCACCCGAATCACCCGTGAACTCAGTTCCCGTAACCCCGACGAGGCTTTGGCCAAGGCCGCCAAACGGGTACTCGATTGGTCGGGAGGGACCCGACTGGGCGAGGGGCTGCGCGCCTTCAACGACCAGTGGGGTGTCCGAGGGATGGCCCGCAGCGCGATCGTCGTGATTTTGTCGGACGGGTGGGACAGGGGCGAGCCCGAGCTCCTGGCCGAGCAGATGGCCCGTCTTCACCGCGTCGCGTTCCGGGTTATCTGGGTGAATCCGCTCAAAGCTGCGCCCGGCTACGCGCCCCTAGCTCGTGGGATGGCGGCCGCCCTTCCCCATGTCGACGCGTTCGTCGAAGGGCACTCACTGGCGTCTCTCCAAGAACTCGCCCAGGTAATCGCGGCGTGAGCAATGGCCGGGTGAGCAGCCGGCTCGACCTGCGTCGGGTGGCGGTGGGCCTCAAACGGCCCAAACCGGCGCAATCCGGAAGTCGTGGGGTACGAGCGAGTGATCGGGGCGTGAGAAGGTGGGAGCCGTGAAGGAAGTGTTGAACGACATCGAGCGGTGGCGCAAGCAAGGCAAGCGGGTGGCCGTGGCTCGTGTGGTCGAGGTCGAAGGATCGGGCCCGCGCGATCCGGGGGCGACTATGGCCGTGAGCGATAGCGGCGAGGTGGCCGGCTCCGTCTCGGGAGGATGCGTCGAGGGCGCCGTGCTGACGGAAGCACTCTCGATTCTCGACGGCACCCGCCCGCCCGGGATCGTGACATTTGGCTACAGCGACGACGACGCGTTCGCCGTCGGCCTGACCTGTGGCGGCACGATCCATCTCTTCATAGAGGAACTCAATTGGTGATTTACGAGGCTCTGCGCGATGCCATCAAGGCCGAGCAGCCTGTCGCGCTGGCCACGATCATCGAAGGGCCCACCGGCACCCCGTTAGGGGGCAAGCTGTTGGTTCGCCCGGGTGTGGAACCCCTGGGAACGCTTGGGCACCCGGAACTCGATCGGGTCGTGGCCCGCGACGCCGAAGGCGAACTCGTTTCGGGGCTCACTTCGACCCGCCACTACGGCACTCACGGTGAGGCGCGCCGAGAGGAGGGCGTGGCCGTGTTCATCGAGAGCTTTTCTCCCCCACCGCGGATGGTCATCTTCGGCGCCGTCGATTTCACCGCCGCGCTCGTGCGGGCGGCCAAGTTGCTCGGTTACCGGGTGATCGTATGCGACGCCCGTCCCGTCTTTGCGACCAAGCAGCGGTTCATGCTGGCCGACGAGGTTGTCAACGACTGGCCCGACCGTTATCTCGCCGCCAACGGCGCCGCGCTCGGACCGCTCGACGCGGTGTGCGTGCTGACCCACGATCCCAAATTCGACGTGCCGGCCATCCAATCGGCGGTAATGACGAAGGTGGGCTACCTCGGGGCGATGGGCAGCCGCAAAACGACCTTGACACGTAACGAGCGTTTGCGAGAGGTGGGCCTTTCCGAGGCCGACATCGACCGCGTCATGGGTCCGATCGGGATCGACATCGGCGCCCGCACGCCGGAGGAGACCGCTATCGCGATCGTGGCCGAGATCATCGCCATGCGGACGGGAAAGTTGGTGGCGTCGTTGCGTGACACCGACGGCCCGATCCACCGCCGGTGACCGTTCTGCGGGCTTGGTTCCCGGAGGGTGCCCGATGACCGTTATGGCCGTCGTGCTGGCCGCCGGGGCCGGTTCCCGGTTTCGGGCGAGTGGAGCGACCGAACACAAGCTCCTCGTGCCGGTTAGGGGCCGACCGGTCGTAGCCTGGGCCATCGACGCGGCCCTCGCCGCGGGCTTCGATGAGCTGGTCGTGGTCACGGGCTCGGTCGCGTTGCCCGTCCCGGCCGGCGTACGAGTGCTGCACAACGATCGCTGGACGGAGGGCCAGGCCACGTCGCTGGCCCTGGCCGTCGAACGGGGCCGCCTCGGTAGTCACGACGCCGTAGTTGTGGGCCTCGGAGACCAACCCTTCCTGACTCCCGAAGCGTGGCGCGCCGTCGCGGCTGCGGTGAGCCAGGAGCGTCCGTTGGCGACCGCCACCTACGACGGCGTGGCCGGTCAGCCGGTCGCCATCCACGCGTCGCTGTGGGCCGAGATTCCGACGACTGGCGACGCGGGGGCCCGATCGCTCCTGGCCCGTCACCGAGACCTTCTTGTCGAAGTACCGTGTACCGGTTCGCCCGCTGATATTGACACCCTGGAGGATCTCGCCCGATGGAGCTGACCAACGAATTCCATGTCCCTGTGCCCCTTGAGCGGGCGTGGGCCGTGCTCACCGACGTAGAACGCATCGCCCCCTGCATGCCTGGCGCGCAGCTCGAAGAGGTCGAAGGCAGCGAGTACCGGGGCGGGGTCAAGATCAAAGTTGGCCCCATCACGGCGCAGTACAAGGGCAAAGCGAGCTTCATCGAAAAGGATGACGTCAATCACAAAGCGGTGCTGAAGGCGGAGGGCCGGGACACGAAGGGTCAAGGCAACGCATCAGCCACGGTCACGGCCGTCTTGGTGAGTGTCGGCACCGGCACCAACGTCACGGTGACCACCGACCTCACCGTCACCGGCAAGGTGGCGCAGTTCGGCCGCGGCGTAATGGCGGACGTGTCGAAGAAACTCCTCGAACAGTTTGTCCACTGCCTCGAACATGACGTGCTCTCGACGCCCGAAGAGACGGTGGCCGCCGTGGCCAAGGAAAGTGCTTCGGTTTCCGAAGCGACGCCTGGTTCTGGCGGCGTCGCGGGTAGTTCCGCAGGCGCGAATGCGCCGGCTTCGGGCGCCGCGGCTCCGTTGGGTGAGCCGGAACGGCCCACGGTTCGAAAGATCGACTACAAGCCGGCCGCGCCGGTCAACATCCTCGAAACGGCCGGCGCGCCGGTCATCAAACGGGCCGCGCCGATCGCCGCGATCGTGTTCCTCCTCGTGTGGCTGTTGCGTCGTCGCAAGAAGTGAGTTCGGCCGGGCGCCCGTCGGTTTCGGTTGACACCGATCGAGCCGCAGTTGTGGCTCGGCTGGGACGAGAGCCGCGCACCGACTACGAGATCGCCGTGCGCGACCCGTCGGGGTTCCCCTCTGTCCTGCGCAATGCCCCTTTCGAACACGACGGAACGCCCATGCCTACACGCTATTGGCTCGTGGACCCGACGTTGATCGCCGGGATCGGACGGATCGAAGCGGCAGGCGGGGTGCGGGCGGCTGAGGCGGCCATCCCGGCCCTTGATATCGCGGCCGCCCACGCCCGTTACGCGGCGGAGCGCGACGCCGATATCGCGCCGTCTTACGTCGGTCCCCGACCGTCCGGTGGAGTGGCCGGTACGCGCACCGGCGTCAAGTGTCTCCATGCCCACTACGCCTGGTTTTTGGCCGGGGGCGACGATCCTGTCGGGCGCTGGGTGCACGAGCGGCTTCCGTGAAAGCCGCCGCCGAATTTGGGGCCGATTCGAAGCGGCTGCTCGAGGCCCGCGCGGATTTTGGCGCGGTCTCTTCGGCGCTGCCCCCGAAGAACGACGACGGGCTCGATGTCGTGCTTCGCATTGGGGCGCAATCGTGTGAGTTCAGCGTCGGACGCATCGGCGAGTGCGAAGGCGCGTTTTCAATCGAAACCGGTTGTTTGCTCCTCGGCGAGGAGTTCTGGCACCTCGATCCGCCCGGCGCGGAGGCGCTGAGTCAGGCCGTCTCGGTCGTTCGCGCGCACCTCGATGACGTGGCCCGCGAGCTGCCAACCGTGAAGGAGGCCACTCGGATGATCGGAGCGGGCGGGTCGATTTTGACCGCTGCGGCGATAGAGTTGGGGGCCTACGACGTCGCCCGGCTCCGTCATTTCGAGTTGACCAGGGCGGCGGCCGAAGACGTGTTTCGGACGGTAGCGACGGAGGCGCGATCTGATCGGGCCTACAACCCCGGGCTGGCGGCCGACCGCGTCGATACGATCGTCGCCGGGGCGCTCATCCTCGTGACGACTTTGCGCCACTTCGGCTGGTCATCGTGTCTGATCTCGGAGCGAGACTTGTTGCATGGAGTGTAGGTATCCGGGTTTAAGCGGCTCGTAGTCGTGGAGCCCTACCGCTACAGTCCCGGTCCATGGATCGTTCGATCATTCACGACGCGCATATGGCCATCAACTTGGTTCACCGGTTGGTCTACTTCGTCCCCGAGGCCGCCGAGGAATACGCATCCCTGGGCGTCACGGGCAGGGGTGGCTATTTCGGGTCGCGGGCCGCGCCCATGGGACCGGTGCCTGACGAGGTTGTCCTCGCGACCTTCTACAACTTCAGCCCGCGCGCCATTACCTCCGCGATGCCGGGAGTGTGGAATACGGCATCGCCCGAGTCATTGCAGGCCGCTCGCTTCCGGGTCGTGCACCGCGCTTTGGAGCGTGTAGGGGCCGACGTGTCGAGCGGCCAGATCGCCGAGGCCCGTTCGCTCGTTGACCTCGTCGTGGGCGGCCTCGATCTGGCCGGCAAGGCACTCGCCGCGGCCAATGCTGGCGTGGCGCTCCCCGACGATCCGTTGGTGGGTCTATGGCAACAGTTGACGGTGCTGCGGGAATGGCGTGGCGACGTCCACATCGCCCTGTTGGTGGTCAACGAGGTGGGGCCGTGCGACTGCCTGGTCTTGCAGGTCGGCACCGGACGTTTTCCGCTCGGGCTCGCACAGGCGAGCCGGCAATGGGACCAGCAAGAGTGGGCGGCCGCCATCGGCCGGCTCGCCGGACGGGGCTGGGTCGATGCGGCCGGCGCCATGACCCCGGCGGGTGTTGAGGAGCGCGAACGGATCGAGGCCGAGACCGACCGGCTCTGCACGCCCATGTGGCGGCCCGTGGGCGACCGCGGCGCGGCCCGCCTAGCGGAATTGATTGCCCCCATTCACGCCGCCATGGAAGCAGCCGGCACCTACGCTGCTCTCGCCTGAACATTGACGGAAGACCTTTAGCACACCAGCCGTAAAAGGGCGAGCGTCTCGGCCAAGGGTAATCCGATCACGTTCGTTGGGCTGCCGAGGACCTGAGTGACGAACACCGCGCCGCCACCTTGCATGCCGTACGCGCCGGCTTTGTCGAACGCTTCGCCGGTCGCTACGTAGTCGTCGATGTCGGCTCGGGACAAGCTCGCGAACTCCACCTCGGTGGTGACCCGAAACGCGTGCTCACGGCCGGCCGGGTCGACGATGGCTACGCCCGAATGCACCAGATGCCAGCGGCCGGAGAGGGCGCTCAGCATGGCGGCGGCATCGGCCATCGACTCGGGCTTCGAGAGTTCGCGTCCGTCGAGATCCACGGTCGTATCCGCAGCCAATACCGCGAGACCGAGTTCGACCGCCGAGCGCCCTGCATGCACGACCCGAGCCTTGGCCACGGCTAGACGGACCACCATCTCGGCCGGGGCCTCGCCGGTCAATCGGGTCTCATCGATGTCGGCCGCGCGCACAACAAACGCAACCCGAGCGTTGGTCAACAGCTCCCGTCGGCGCGGCGATCCCGAAGCCAGAATGATCACGCCGCTATCCACCGCTGGCGGCCGCTTCTTCGGCATCGGCCGGAGGGGGAGCGTCGTCGTCGAGCTGGTCGAGATAGCCGTATGGAAGGTGGACTGGCCGCGGCCCCTGCACATGGCCGCGTGGCAACACCGACGGGGCCCGCACGGCGGGGTCGAGGAGCGCCAGCATGTCGTCGAGTTCCCCCAAGGTCGACACCATGGCCATGCGCCCGCGCATGACCGGCCCGATCGGATACCCGGTCATATACCACCCGATATGTTTGCGTAAATCGCGAATGCCACGATCTTCTCCATTCCAGTCCGAGAGTAACTGGGCGTGGCGTCGCAGGACGGCTATGACCTCGCCCAGTGCAGGAATCGGCGCTGACGCCTTTCCGGCGAACACGTTCACCAGGTCTGCGAACAACCACGGACGACCGAGGCAGCCGCGGCCGATTACGACTCCATCGCATCCGGTTTCGGCCATCATGTCGAGCGCATCTTCGGCGGTCCAAATATCACCATTACCGAGCACCGGAATTGACGTTACGACCTCTTTGAGTCGAGCGATGGCGGCCCAATCGGCGTGGCCCGAATAGAGCTGCTCGGTGGTGCGGGCATGCAAAGCAATAGCGGCACAGCCTTCGCCTTCGGCGATGCGGCCCGTCTCTTCGAACGTCAGCATTGTGTCGCTGAGACCCTTGCGGAACTTGATAGTGACCGGGATGGACCCGGCATTGGCCACCGCCGCGGCCACGATCTTGCGTAGGAGCTTCGGTTTGGCCGGTACCGCTGATCCGTGGCCCTTGCGTGTGACCTTCGCGGCGGGGCATCCGAAGTTGAAGTCGAGGTGATCGACGACGTCTCGATCGGCCAAGATGCGCACGGCCTCGCCGACTATGGCGGGATCGGAGCCGTACAACTGAAGCGACTTGATCGGCTCGTCGGGCGCGAATGATGAGAGTCGCCACGACTTGTCCGAACCCTCCACCAGCGCACGGGAGTTGACCATTTCACTGACGTAGATGGCTGCCCCTTGCTCGCGGCACAACTGACGAAACGGCGCGTTCGTGACGCCGGCCATGGGGGCCAGCACCACAGGAGGCCACACCTCGATCGGTCCGATACTCAGCTTCGCCACAAGGTCAAGCCTACGAGGCCTCAGGAGCGGGCCGACAACGACTTACGCGGCCCAGGAACCGTGGAATTGGTGGGGCTGCCTTAGTCGGCTTCGGGCAGGGCGCACGAACAGAACAGGTTGCGGTCGCCGTACGTCCCGTCGATACGGGCGACCGGAGGCCAATACGGCGAGTTGGTTGGATGGGCTCGCGAACGGGGGTACGGGCGATCCCAGACATCGGCGGTTACCTCGGCCAATGTGTGGGGCGCATTTTTGAGGGCTTCCGGTTGGGCTTCGGCTTCGGCTCGGATCGCGATCATCGCATCACAGAACCGATCGAGTTCGGCGAGACCCTCCGATTCGGTCGGCTCGACCATGAGCGTGCCCGGCACCGGGAAGCTCATGGTCGGAGAGTGGAAGCCGTAGTCGATCAGGCGCTTGGCCACATCGTCAACGGTGACTCCGGTCGCCTTGGTGAGGGGGCGAAGGTCGAGAATGCATTCGTGGGCCACCAGGGCGCGCTCGCCGCGATAGAGGACGGGAAAACTGTCGTGCAATCGGTGAGCGACATAGTTGGCATTGAGGACGGCCTGCACCGTGGCCGCCCGTAATCCGTCGGGCCCCATCATGGCTATGTACATCCACGTGATCGGCAGAATCCCGGCCGATCCGAACGGTGCGGCAGAAATATGAGCTTCGAGAAACGGGGCGAGATGAGCGCGAACGCACACCGGACCGACACCGGGGCCGCCGCCGCCGTGGGGGATGCAGAAAGTCTTGTGAAGGTTGAGGTGGCTGACATCAGCGCCGAATGCGCCCGGACGGGCGAGACCGACCAACGCGTTGAGGTTGGCGCCGTCGACGTAAACCTGGCCCCCCGCCTCGTGGACGAGATCGCAGATTGTCGTGATGGCCCCCTCGTAAACCCCGTGCGTCGACGGATAGGTCACCATGATCGCGGCCAACCGATCGCGGTAGGTATCGATGGCCTTTCGGAGCGCGGCGAGGTCGACTTCGCCCGTCCCGCCCGGCTCGTCGAGGCAAGCCACGACGACTACCCGTAGGCCGGCGAGGGCCGCGCTGGCGGCGTTGGTCCCGTGGGCCGATGCCGGAATGAGACAGATATCGCGATGCGATTCGCAGCGTGACCGGAAGTAGTTGCGGATGGCCAACAGGCCGGCGTATTCACCCTGAGAGCCGGCGTTGGGCTGAACCGAGACCCGGTCATAGCCGGTGATCTCGGCCAGCCAACTTTCGACGTCGGCAATGAGGGTTGCGTAGCCCTCGGTTTGGGAGGGAGGAGCAAACGGATGCATGTTGGCGAATTCGGGCCACGAGATGGGTTCGAGTTCCGCGGCGGCATTCAATTTCATGGTGCAGCTACCGAGGGGAATCATCGTGCGATCGAGCGCTAGGTCAAGGTCCGACCATCGCCGCAGTATGCGCATCATGTCGGTCTCCGAACGGACGGCCGAGAATTCGGGATGGGGGAGGAGCGCGGCCGTACGAAGGGAAACGACCTTTTGGGGCCGGTCGACCCCGAAGGCTCCGCCGATCCCGAGCGTCGCGGCGGCGCCTTTCAGGGCTGCTAGATCGGCCGCCGTCGTGGTCTCGTCACAGCTGAGCCCCACCGTGTCGGCATCGACGAGACGCACGTTCACACCCCGATCAGCCGCCGCCGCGACCAATGCGGCAGCGTTCTTGGGCACTCGCAGCGTGATCGTGTCGAACCAACAATCATGAACACGACAGTCGGCAAAATACGCGGCCAGTTCACTGGCGAACCCATGGACTCGGTCGGCTATGGCCGCCAGTCCATCGGGTCCGTGCCACATGGCGTAGGCCGCGGCCATCTCGGCCAGCAGCACCTGCGCCGTACAGATGTTGCTGGTGGCCTTTTCCCGGCGGATGTGTTGCTCGCGGGTTTGCAGTGCGAGCCGCAGCGCCCGCCGACCGTTGGCGTCGACGGAAACACCGACGAGGCGTCCCGGTAGCGACCGGGCGAAACTCTCGCGAGTCGCCAGAAATCCGGCATGCGGCCCTCCGAAACCCATAGGCACACCGAAGCGCTGCGCCGATCCCACGACGATGTCGGCCCCGAGCACCCCCGGCGCCTCTAGTCGGCAACAAGCCAGTAGGTCGGTCGCCACGCAGACGACGGCATCGGCGGTGTGGAATGCATCCGCGCGACCGCCAAGGTCGGCAATGTTGCCAGACGATCCGGGATAGGCGATGAGCCCGCCGAACACGCCCTCGACCGGCGCGGGGGTCAGCGCTATCTCGATTCCGAGCGGCTGGGCCCGGGTCCTGACGACCTCGATGACCTGCGGATGGCAGTCAGGGTCGACCACGAAAACCGAGCCCTTGGGGCGGGCCCGAGCAGCCATGGTCATCGCCTCGGCCGCGGCCGTGGCTTCGTCGAGCATCGACGCGCCGGCCAGATCCATCCCGGTCAGGTCGGCCACCATGGTTTGAAACACCAGTAGAAGTTCGAGTCGTCCTTGGCTGATTTCGGGTTGGTAGGGGGTGTATGCGGTGTACCAGGCCGGATTTTCCAACAGGTTGCGCCGAATGACGGCGGGGGTCCACGTGTCGTACCACCCTTGGCCGATCATCGATCGCATTACCTGATTGCGTGACGCGAGGCTCCGCAGGTCATGCAGGGCCTCGGCTTCGCTACGCGCGGCGGGAAGCGCCATAGCCGCGGTGTTGCGAATGGCGGGTGGTATCGCGGCGTCAACGAGCGCTTCGGCCGACGCGAAACCGAGGCGCCGCGTCATCACGCCGCTTTCTGCTGCTCGTGGCCCGATGTGGCGATCGACGAAAGTGAGAGGAGTCACGACAAAGCTGGAACCGTAGTGGCTCGTCGAGGAGAACGGGAACACGCGCGGCGTCGCTGTTACCCAAGGAGGCCAGACTCCGTTGCCGAAAGGTTGGTCGGGAGCGGTTTCGTGAAGCTCAGGGCATCGACGTGGCGGTCGACGTCAAGATCGAGTGAGGGGCATTCTTCGACGGCCCGGCCGTGGATTCGCGCACGACCAACTCCACCGGGATTTGGTCGTGCAACTGGGTCGGGCGGCTACCCTCGATCGCTTCGAGGATACGCTGGGCACTTCTTCGCCCGATCTCACGAACCGGTTGGCGAACTGTCGTAAGACCCATTGCCTCGGCGACTGGATGATCGTCGAACCCTACAATGGCCATCTCGGCAGGGACGCGCACGCCCCGTTCCCTGGCCGCTTGCAAGACGCCGAATGCCATCTCGTCGGAAAAACAGAACAGTGCCGTGGGCGGCCGTCGCTGTGCGAGAAACGCGTCGAACGTGCGGCGTCCACCTCCGACAGTGAACTCGCCGTCCAGTTCCGCGGTCACGGTCACGCTTCGCTCTTCGCACACTTTGCGAAAGCCTGATCGTCGCTGCGCCGGTACCGGTGAATAGCGCGTTTTGGGCTGCATTCCCCCGACTATGCCGACCCTTTCATGGCCCAAATCCACAAGGTGCTCTGCCGCGAGACGGGCCCCTTTTTCATTGTCGATAGCCACCGAGGGAGTGCTGTCTACGGCTTCGCCCACCACCACAACCGGATGATCGATTTGCAGTTTTCGCGCTCCTTCTCGTCCGTAGAAAACATCAATGAGGATTACGCCATCGACGCGCTGTTGAAAAGCAAGGCGACCTTGGACGAGTTTTCGACGATGATCGACCGAACTCAGAGCGCTGATGAGCAGGTCGTATCCGGCGGCCTGGAGAACGTCTTCGATGCCGGCGATCGTTTGGCTCGTATACCAAGTGGTGAGCAGCGGGGCGACGAGCCCGATGGTTCGCGACCGGCCCGAAGCTAGTCGCGCCGCGTTTCCGTCAGCTACGTAGCGCAGCTCGGCTGCGGCCTTTTCCACCCGCTGGCGCAGTTCGGCTCGCACGTGGGGAAGGCCGCGCAGCGCCCGGCTGACGGTGGCCAGCGAGACCCCGGCGAGTTGTGCGACGTCGTCGATCGTCGCCCGGGCCCGCGGTCGGGGCGAGCTCATCCGCGTCGCTGAGGCGCAGGGTACTTCGCCGGTCGAACTTCTACTGCAAACGCTTTCACTACCAAACAAATTAGTTTCAATTGTGGAGCCGGTAAAATCTGACCGCTACGCTCGGGCGGTGACTCAAGGCCAGCGCGGGATCGGCAGTCCAGCGCGGCGTCGACAGCCCGGCGATGAGTCGGCGATGAGGCGGCGATGAGTAGGTGGCGTGTGGCCGGCAGTCTGAGCGATCGACTCGTGCAGGCGGCGGTCGGCCCTACTTTGCGGGGGCGTAGGGTTGTTCTGAGGCCGTTGCGGCCATCGGATTTTCTGGCTTGGCAAGAAGTTCGTCGTCGCAATGGCGAGTGGTTGACGCGTTGGGAGCCGCGCCGTCCGCCGGATCAACCCGATGTGGCCGAACACAGGCGATCTTTTGAGGCGCGGTGTGACCAACGCGACCGTGATCGGGCCATGGGAACGTCGTGCGGCCTCGGACTGTTTGTCGACGACAGACTGGCCGGCGAAGTAAACGTGAACAACATCGTGCGCGGGGCGGCCCAGTACGCCGACATCGGTTACTGGATCGATCAGCACTTCGCCGGTCGTGGATACATGCCCGAAAGTGTGGTCGCCTTGTTACGCCACGTCTTCGAAGACCTCGGGCTGCATCGGGTGCAAATCGCGATTGTCCCCCGAAACTCCGCCAGCCGACGGGTTGTCGAAAAGCTTGGCATCCGCGACGAGGGGGTGGCTTTACGGTTTCTCGAGATAAACGGGGTTTGGGAAGACCACGTTCGATTCGCGATCACCGTCGAGGAATGGCAGCGGCGGCGCGGCGAACTCCTTGACTTATGGGTTCTGCCGGAACCCTGATCGCGGGAGCGAGGGTCGGTGCTTCAGCGGCGCGTACGAAGCGCCATGAGCGCGGTGGCGAATGCGGCGAGCGCGACTCCGGCCGTCGCGACCAGATCGGAGAGGAAGCTGAGGGTGATCGCGGTGGTGACCTGTCCGTTCGTGTCGGCGGTGTGGATTCCGTAACGGAACGTCATCACCGCCCCGATGGCGCCGAGGATGGCACTCGCAGCACAGATCCCCAAAGCCGTGCCGGCGGCGTCGTCGAGCGTCCTGGCGTTGCGGTCGCCAAAAAACGACGGCAAAGCGACCAGAACCGCGGCGACGAGGAGGACGAGCCCGTGGACGGGCCCAGTGCGGCCGAGGCCGGCGCCGACCTTGTGGAGAAAATCGGTGCTGCTGTCGAATGAGCGGCTCGAGACGCCGCTGGCCATGGCCAGAAGCTGCCAGATTCCGCCCACGACGGCCAGGCAGAGACCACTTGTCGTCACGAGGTTGGCCCAGCTGTTGTTGGCGATCAGGACGCCTCTGGGGAGTTCGGTGAAGCTCGTCGTCGCCGGGGCCGCGGAGAGCACCTTTTCGGGCGCACGCGGTTCGTAGAGTTGGCCGTAGTCGACCCGGGAGTCGTCGCCATTCACCACTGCACCAGTATCAGAATCGGCGGCCAGGGGCGGATCGTCGGACCAATTAGAAGTCTCTGGCGCGGCCTCGTCGTCATCCCAGCCCGACTCGCGGGCGACCATTTCGGCGGCCGCCGCGGTGCCGGCCAAGGAAAGTTCCTCCTCATCGGTGCGCCAGCTGTCTGGCGGCACGGCGTCGGGGCTGGTCAGATAGCCGCCACCGTCGAACGGTCCAACGCCGCGCGACTCGCTCAACATCGTCGTTGGGGTCGCTTCGGTAGCGACGGGTGGGTCCGATTCATGAGCCTCAGACAGAACCGGCTCGGGCGTGGATTTCGGCGGGTTCGGTCGATACCCCGTCCAGCTAGGCAACGCGTTGGACGGCGCCGGCGCCTTGGCCGGTTCGACCTGCGCTTCGGGCGCTGGTACGGCGGGCGCGAAACGCGGCGAAGGGGCCGGGACCGGGGATGCGACCGGACTTTCGGCCACGACCGGACCTTGGAGATTGGGCTCCGACGGGCCAGTCGAGGTCGACGCGCCGACCGGCTCCCAATCGGTATCATCGAGTTCGTCGACATTCACGAGCTCGTTGAGTTCGGGCCGGAGACCCGGGGTGGGTTCGGCTTGGCGGGTGGCGACTCCGGGGGCTGCGATAGCGGCGCTACTCGGCGGGGCCGGGGCCTCAGATTCGACGACCGAGAACACCGCCTGATCGTCGTTCGCGGTCACAGTGGGCTGTTCGATCGGTTTCTCGGCAGGCCGCTCGTTCGACGGTTCTTCGCGTGGCCCCGTGGACTTCGCGGTTTTCGCCCCCCGAGACACTTTTGTGGGTGGGGATTGATCGCCAGATTCGCGTTCCGTTCGTTGGGCTCGCAGCCGCGATGACTTGTTGGTGGCGGGCGCGTCCCACGACTCTTCGGGCTCGGTTTCGACCCAGGCGTCGAGTTGTTCGGTTTGGGCGAGGCCGGCCGGCGATGTATCGGTCTCTTCTTCGTCCCAAGGGCTGGTGCGGGGAGCGCGGTTGTCGAACATTTCGCCGGTACGACGGGCCCCCCGCCGCTTGGGGGCGGGATCGGGCCACACCTCGTCGTCCCAAAGGTCGTCCTCGCCATCCCACCCATCGGCGGGTGGCGCCAGGCGGGGCGCGTCAGACGATTCGGCGTCGCCCGGGCGGGTCGGCGTCGGACGACTCGGATCGGCCGGGGTGTCTCGTTGGCGACGGAACAACCCGCGGCTACGCCCGCCCCCGTCAGCCATTGCGCCATCCTCTCCGGAGAAAACAATCCATGCGGCTACCAGCCTAGTGCTTCCACCACAAACCCACCGCTCGTCCGGCAGCGGCGCTGCCAGGACAAATGTGGCAAGGGACGAAGCGTAGGCTTGTTGCGGACGTTAGCGGTCACCCGCAAAGTACCGAGTCTGTCGGGCGGCCCTCGCGGCGTCTTCGGATTCACGTGTCTTCGGGTCTCAACTGACGAGCACGCTCACGCCCGCCGCACGGCTGACGCGCGCCGCCCGTCCGGTCCGCACCGCAGCCACGCCGATAAGCGCCGTAGCTGCGACCAGTCCAGCCGCGAACCTCGGACCGCTGATATTAAGCAACTTCAACGCAGAAGCGGTCAAGACGAAAGCGAGGAGCGGTCGAAGCCAACGGTTGTTGGCCCGCGCGCTGACCCGCGCTCCGAAGTAGACGCCAGGCACCGCGCCGAGTAGGAGCGGCAGGGCGATGGCCATGCGGAACTCGCCGAAGATCAAGTGGCCGGCCGCCGCGGACGCCACGAGGGGAATAGCTTGCACCAGGTCAGTACCGATCAGTACTCGCCCGTCGAGGGTGGGGTAGAGCATCATCAACAACACGATCATGAGCGACCCGGAGCCCACCGACGTGAGCCCGACCATGAGTCCGCCAATGACGCCAATCGCCACTGTTCGCTTGACCCGTAGGTTGGGCCGCGCCTCCGAGCCCTTGGCCCGTCCCAGCAGTTCTTTGACCACGATGGCGGCGGCGGCCACGAAGAGTACGAACCCCAGAAGCGGCCTGAGGATGTGCGTGCGTTGACCGCCGATGGCGTGGAGCAGCAACACTCCAGAAAAGGCGGCCGGAACGGATCCCAAAGCCAGCCACCCGACGATGCGGCGATCCACGTCGCCGTGGCGCAAGTGGACGGCTCCCCCGATGGGCTTCAGAATTAGCGATACGACGATGTCGTTCGAGACCGCCACTAGGGGATCGACGCCGAAGAGCAAGACCAACATCGGGGTCAGGAGCGCGCCGCCGCCCATGCCCGTGAGACCGATGACGAGGCCGGCGGCCAGTCCTGCGAGCGTAAGTCCGGGGCGCATGCCGTGCACGGTAGCACTAATTCCCGACTATTCCTGTCGGCTTTGTAGGTTATGTTCGAATCTCATCGATGAGGCCCCAGGCGAACGCTGTCGTGGCGTCGATAGGTGTGGCCGTAAGCGCGAGGAGAGCGGTGCGGTGGCGTCCGATGCGGCGGGGAAGGCTTACCGTTCCACCCGCGCCTGGAACCAGGCCGAGACCGATCTCGGGAAGGCCGAAGTAAGCGCCAGGATGAGCCACGATCGTGGCGGCAAAGGCCGTGATCTCGATCCCAGCCCCCAGGCAGGCGCCATGGAGATGGGCTGTCGTCCGGGTGGCCAACTCGGCGGCGACGCGCGTCGGTGACCGGGTCAACCGCGTGAGGTGGGCTATCGCAGGGTCGGCGAAAGAGCCAAACTCGTCAAGGTCACCGCCGCTACAAAATGATGGTCCGGCCCCTCGTAACGCGACGACGATCGACTCGTCACTCACGGCCATCGACAGCGCTTCGGCCAATGCGTCTCGTATCTCTCGGCTGAACGCGTTGTGCTTGGATGGACGATTGAGGGTGATGTTCAGCGTGTCGCCGTCACGTTCGACCAAGACCACCGGTTCTCCCGATTCTGACCCCGGCGATTCTGACCCCGGGGGAGGCGGGGCCGGCGCCGACTTGCGCATTCGTCTGGCCGCCAGCCACGTACCGAACTCAGGGCCGGATTGAAGCAGCGAGTAGACGCTCGACTCGGCGTGGAGGCCGTCGCCGATCCCGCGTCGTTCGCTGGCCCGAAGGAGCAGAGTAAGGGCCACTGCGCCAATGGGGTGCTGGCCGATCGGCTCGATCAGCGCATCCGGATCGTCGGGGAGTACATCGATCAACTCTTTGGTGGGCCCCGACCAATCCTCGCCCGGCGCCCCGACCAATACGCAAGCAAGCGACGCGATCCGGTCCAGCGTCGCCGGTGTGGGTGGCGCCGTTTCGGGGTTGCGGTCGCCTCGGTGCACCAGGCAGGCCGGTTGGCCCAAAAGGGGCGAGAGGGATTCGCTGGCCATGGGATCGGCGAGCACGGTCACGAGCTCGTCGATGTCGAGTTCTCGCCACGGCCAAGTGCCCACGTCGCGCGACGCTACCGGGTACGAGCGGATCCTACGATCGGAGTCATGCTCGTCGACCTCAGATCGCTCTTGGGTGACCTCGGCGCACCAGAAGGCAGCGGTCTGTTCGTCGAGCAGCAGCGAGCCGACGAGGGGTGGGTGCTCGGGGGGGCGTTGGCCCTGACGGGACGCGCCGACCGGCCACCAGTCGCGCCGCCATCGCAGGTGGCGCCCCGGATTGCGGCGATCGGCGACCGTCTCGGCATCGACGCCTTCCGCCTGCTGAGCACTCGGGCCGGCTATGGCGGACTGACCCGCCGGAGTCCGCAGAGTTGCGGAGGGGCCACCCGCCTGGTAGCGACTCGCGATGGATGGCTTGCGCTCTCGCTGGCCCGCCCGGACGACCGAGAACTGTTGCCGGCGTTGTTCGAGTCGGACTTCGATGGAGCCGCTCAGGCCGATCCGTGGATCACTATCGAACACCTTGCCTCGACGCGGGCCATCGCGGCGCTGGTCGAGCGGGGCGCGCTGCTTGGCCTGGCCCTCGCCTCCATCGGCGAAACCGCGCTGGATTGGGCGACCGATGGAGTGCCAGCCGTGGAATGGAGCCCGAGCGGTGTCGACCGGCCCCAGCGGGATCGTCCGCTCGTCGCCGATCTTTCGTCGTTGTGGGCCGGTCCCGTGTGCGCCCATCTGCTCGGTGTCTCGGGTTTCGAGGTCGTGAAGGTTGAGAGCACGGGCCGCCCGGATGGGGCTCGGCAGGGGCCGCCCGGGTTCTTCGCGGCGCTGCACGCCGGTCACCGCCAGCTCCGCCTCGACTTTGCCGACGCCGTTGACCTCAACGCGTTGCGACGCGCGGTCGGCGCCGCTGACGTGGTGATCGAGGCCTCCCGACCGCGTGCCCTCGAGCAGCTGGGCATCACCGCGAAGCCAAACCAGGTGTGGGTTTCCATCACCGGACATGGTCGATCCGGGCCAGGACGGAACCGGATTGCCTTTGGCGACGACGCCGCGGTGGCCGGCGGGCTGGTCGCCTATGACGAGCAAGGGCCCTGCTTTCTGGCTGACGCGATCGCCGATCCGCTCACGGGCATGACGGCCGCGCTGGCTGCTCGGCGGGCGTGGGCCACAGGCCAGGGTGGCGTGCTCGACGTGGCGATGGCCCGCGTGGCCGCGTGGTTCGCGCGATGAACCGCACGTCCGGAGGCGTGAACATCGTCCGGGCCGATCTCGATGGGCGGATCGTCTGCGTTCGAGTCGTCGACGGGATCGTCGTGTCGCTCGACTCGTCGCGCCCAGATCGAGCCGATGAAGTTATCGACGCGCGAGGCGCGGCGTTGTTGCCCGGCCTGCACGATCATCACCTGCACCTTGCGGCGCTCGGCGCGAGCCTGGCGTCGGTCGACCTCGGTGCTTCTCGGCGGACCCCGGAAGAGGTATCGGCGGCCCTGAGATCGGGGCCGGGCGTCGGTTGGGTCCGGGCCGTCGGTTATCATGAGTCGGTCGTCGGACCGCTCGATCGATACGCATTGGATGCCATCGTCGCCGACCGACCGATGAGGGTTCAACACCGTTCAGGGGTCGAGTGGGTGCTCAACAGCCGGGCCGTGGAGATGGTGCAACTCGACGGGATCCGTCATCCTGGCGTGGAACGCGACGACCACGATCGCCCCACTGGTCGGGTTCGGGGCCTCGACACACAGCTGCGTTCGCGCTGGTCGGAGGGCTCGCTCGACCTCGCGCCGGTCGGCGCGCTACTGGCCGGCTTCGGCGTTACCGGGGTAACCGACGCGACCCCATACGAGTCGATCGACGACGTCATGGTCTTGGCCGGTGCTGTACCGCAACGTGTGATGGTGATGGGGGCGCCGCCCCTCGATGTGAGCCGGGTCCCGCAAGGGTTGCAGGTCGGCCCCGCCAAAATCGTGGTTGGTGATCACGCCCTTCCGACGGTCGATGAGCTGGTGGCGGCCATGCGAGTAGCCCGACGAAAGGAACGGGCGGTGGCGGTGCACTGCGTGACGCGGGTCGCCCTCATCCTCGCGCTGGCGGCCTGGGACGAAGTCGGCAGTCGGGAGGGCGACCGAATCGAGCATGGCGCGATTATCGATGCGGAGCTGGCGGCCCGCGTACACGAACTCGGGCTCGTGGTCGTGACGCAGCCCAACTTCGTGGCCGAACGCGGTGATCGCTATCTCGACGAGGTTGACCCGGCCGACCTCGATCACCTGTATCCGTGCGGCTCGTTGTTGGCCGCCGGAACGCGTGTGGGCGGCAGCACCGACGCACCGTTCGGGCGTCCCGACCCTTGGGCAACCATGCGCGCCGCCGTCGCCAGGGTCGCTCCCGATGGGCGCCCGGTCGGACCGCATGAACGGATCGGTGCCCGAGCGGCCATGGACTTGTTTCTGTCGTCGCCCGATTCGCCGGGCGGTCCGGTGCGCAGGATCGCCATCGGCGAGGCGGCCGATCTGTGCATGCTCGACCGCCCGATGGCCGCCGTCCTAGGGTCGCTTCAGCCCTCGGTTGTCATGACCATGGTCGGTGGACGTATCGTTCACCGTGATCCGAGGTAGACGCCCCGGCCCGAACTGAAGGACTCACGATGACCCTGCATCCCAATGGCGTTCATCATCTGGCGTTATCGACCCGCGACATCAAGAAGCAGATCGAGTTCTTCACCGACGTGCTCGGCGCCGAGCTGAAGGCTCTCTACTGGATGCACGGCGTCGAGAACACGTTTCATGGATTCGTGGAACTGAATGGGTCGAGCTATGTGGCCTTCGTGCAGCACCCCGAGAACTCCGACCGCTATGAGTTGGGCGTTACTCACGCCGGCAGCGGCGCCGGACCGGTGCCGGCCGGCACCATGCAGCACGTCGCGTTCAGCGTCGATTCGCTTGAAGAACTGTACGAGATGCGCGACCGCATTCGTTCGCGCGGCGTGGTCGTTCTGGGCCCGATGGACCACGGCTTGTGCCACTCGATTTACTTCGCCGGGCCCGAGGGTCTGAGCCTCGAAGTGGCTACGGGGAGCAACATCGACGCGCGGGCGTGGATCGACCCCGAGGTGCAGGCGCTCGCCGGTATCAGCGACGAGGAGGTCGCCAATTACGTCACCCCGGCCGACTACAAGCGCCCGGCCAAGCCCGTCCCGCAACCGGCCAACGACCCGACCAAACCGCACATGGCGTACTCACCGGAGCGTTACGAAGCGATCCTGCGTACGCCGGACGAGAGGTTCTTGCACTCGGTCTCGAACGAGCCGCCGGTAAGGGTCTGAGGTTGGCGTGTTCGATCGCACGTTGATGGCGTTCGTGCCATCGACCGATCTGGTGCAGTCACGGGCGTTCTACTTGACGGGAATCGAGACTGCTTCTACAGACCGCTTCACTTCGGACCAGGGCCTGGTCTCGCCCCGGCTTGCTTGTCCGAGCCCCGTCCGAATGCGCTTCATCAAATCGGGATTCTTGAGCATCGCGAGTTCGCGTTGAGTCAACACAACGACTGGCGTAAGCGTGATCGTGCCGTCGCCCGCGACCGACATTGCGTATCGCTGCGATAGCTCATCGCCGGCCCTCGCCAAGCTCACGCGCTTACGGGCATCGATTTCGACAATCGCTTCCGATGGCATGGACCGACTGTAACAGACTGTCCTCCCGTCGGGCCATATGACACAACGCGCCAACGACGCGAATGGAACGTCGACATGTTAGCTTCGGCATGTGGAGGTGGCCTTGACTGATGAGGCACAACGCGGCCTCGCGCGGATCATGGGCCTCGACTTGGCCGGGGCGAAGGCGATCGCGGATTCGATTGATCTGCTCGAAAGTCAAGGCTGGTACGACTCCGGGCTGACCTACGTTGGGCACGAGGATCTCATCGATGACGAAAAGTTCTTCCACTATTGGGTCACGGGCACCGAATACGTTGTGTGGCTCGCGCCGATCGGTACAGGAATCGTGATCATCCACATTGGGACCCTTGTAGACGAACACTGAAGTTCTACCAAGCCAGGGCCGCTTCGATGGCCTCCGCCAACCCTCCATGATTCAGCGTGGCCACCACCAGATTGGCGGCCCGTCGCACCGTTTCGGTGCCGTTGCCCATGGCGATGCCAAGACCGGCCGCCTGGATCCCTTCGAGGTCGTTATCGCCGTCACCGATCATGGCCACGTTTTCGAGCCCGAGACCGTAGTGGGTGGCCAGCCACGCAGCCGCGCTGGCTTTGCTCACGCCCCGAGCCGTCACACTGGAAAAACATGTCTCGACCAAGTCGGGATGCGTGGCCACGCTGATTTGCAGCGCCGTGTCTTGCGCGGTGAGCGCCTCGATGATCGGCCAATGGGCCCAGGCCACGATCCACTGCACCCGTACGATCGTTTCGTCACCGGGCAGCGCAAGTAGATCGCCCTCGATCACGTCCAGGTCGATGGCCTGGGCATGGGCCCGCGTATGTTCATTCGGGCGCTCCACGTACACCGAGGTCGCGGTGTATACCTCCAGTGGCTGATCGTGGGCGCGGGCCAGTCCGACAAGCCGGGCATAACTGAGCGGTGGGAGTGCGACGGAATGAACCGTGTGCCCGTCGGGGCGGCAAACGACGGCACCCGACTGAAACACGTGGGCAGCGAGAGGATCGACGCGCCGTGCGTACGCAACAGCGTTGCCGGCGCACGGCCGTCCGGTGCACAGCGCGACTTTGCGCCCCGATGCTTGGGCCGCGGCGATGGCCGTCCACGAGCCCGGCGGTACCTGGTTTCGGGCCCCCACGAGGGTGCCGTCGATGTCGATGAGAATGAGGCCGATCACCTGGCGCGCCTACGAACCCGCAACGCTCGCACACTTCCTGCGATGCCGTCTGGCGCGAACAAGGTGATGGCTACGAGTGCGAACCCATAAACGAGATTAGGATCCAGGCTGAAACCCAGCTTTTCGAATGCGAATGGCACCGACACGATGACCGCGCCCCCCACGACCGAACCCCAGATGGTTCCGACGCCGCCGATGAACGCCGCGGTGTAAAGCACGATCGACAACTGTTGTGAGTAGTTTGAGTCGAGCGCGTAAGGGTGCTGGATCATGAACATCGATCCAGCCACAGCCGCGACGGCCGCGCTGACGCCGAACATGGCGACCTTGTAACGATTCACGCTGACGCCGAATGTGACCGCGCTCAGGTCGTTCTCCCGGATCGCCGCCAATGCCCTACCTACCCGTCCGTTGACCAGATTGCGAGCAAGCGCGAACATAATCGCGGCGATCAACGCGATAGTGAGATAGCTCCATCGGGCGGTGGCGATGCGGCTCTCGCCGAACCAGGTGGGGGCGACGACAGTGGCGTGGCTGCCCTTGCCGTTGGTACCCCCGGTGAGGTGATCGAGCCGCTTCACGATCGGCCCGAACGCGGCGCCCAACCCGAGGGTGAGCAGCGCCAAATAGAGGCCGCGAATGCGCAGCGATGGCACGCCGATGATCACCCCGACGGCGAAGGCGAGCAACGCGGACGCAGGGACCGTAGCGACAAGCGGCCAGTGGTGATCGGCTGACAAGATCACCGTTGTGTACGCGCCGAGCCCGATGAAGGCGCCGTGGCCGAGTGAAATCTGTCCGGTGTATCCGACGAACAGGTTGAGGCCCAGGACGGCGACCGCGTACGTGACTACGTCGCTGGCCATCCCCAGTCGCAACTGCGGAACCACGAAGGCCGAAAGGAGCAATGCGATTGCAGAACCCACCGGCCATAGGCGTTGTCGCGACGATTTCAGGAGGTTCGACATCTTTCGGTCGATCGACCGGTGCGGGTCGACGGCCATCGCTACCTCGACCGCCACTTCGCCGTCGAGTGCCTTCACAGCCGTCCCACGTTGGCTCGTCCGAACAGCCCGCTCGGGCGGACGACCAACACGATCAGCAACACGGTGATGGCCGCCACGAGACTGAACTCGCCACCGATCGAAGGCACGTAGCCACCCAGCATCGTTTCGAGCAGGGCCAGCAGGAGCCCGCCGAGCGCCGCGCCGGCCGGGCTTTCGAGTCCACCGACGGTGGCGGCGGCCAAGGCAAACACCAACAACCGCGTCATCATGGTGCTCGAAACCAGTGTGCTGTTCGACACCAGAACACCAGCCAATGCGCCCAACGCGCCGGCCGTTCCCCAGCCCAAGGCGAGCACCCGATTGACCGGAATTCCCGCTAGCTCGGCGCTCGAACGGTTCGCTGCGACGGCCCGAAAACCCAGTCCTATCTTGGTTCGTCGCTGCACCAACCACAACAGGGCGAGCACCCCGAGCAAGACACCTGCGGTTCCGACGGTTTCGAATCTGAGTGATGCCCCGCCGATCTTCCATCGGGCCCGAGGGCCCTTCGGAAAGGGGGTGGGAAACGAGTAGAAGCGCGAACCGTACTGCTGGCTGGCCAGTCCGTTGAAGAGCATGCCCACGCCGAGGGTAACGCTGACAACGGCCATAGCCGAGCGCCGTTCCGCAAGCCGCACGAAGACGCGTTCCACAATCATTCCCACCACCATCGCCGCCCCCATGACAACCAGAATCACGATCCAGAACGGCCAAGGCGTGTGTAGCTTCTCGGTCGCCCACGTGGTGCCGGGCAGTAGACGCGTGCGCTTCGACGACAAGATGAGGGCCCCAAACGTCGCCACCATCGACATTTCTCCGAGCGCGAAATTGAGCATCGACGAGCTGCGGTACACGATGGTCAGCGCGACCGCCAACGCGGCGTACACGGCCCCGTTCGACAACGCGTCAAACAATCGTTGGAGGAGGAGCGGCACCGCCGAAGCCTGCCATGCGCCGGCTCCAAATGCCACGCAACGAGGTTGGCCGAGGCAACCTAGCTTTAGGGCCGGTAGGTCCACGAGGTTGGGCCGACGGGCCGGACGGGGGCGACGAGGTTGGCCCAACGGCACATGACCGCCCGGGTGTCACGCGGGTCGATCACCTCTTCGATCTCGAACACTTCAGCCGACCGGAATGGGCTGCGAAAGCCATTCAGCCGCCCCCGGATCACTTCGATCTCGGCCTTCAGCGCGTCACCTTCGAACGGCGACAGCTCAGCTCGGTAGGCGACCTCCAGGCCGCCTTCGATCGGGAGCGATCCCCAGTCAGCCGAGGGCCAGGCGTAGCGAAAATGGACCGAGCCCGGCTTTTGATTGGCCGCGCCGGCCACTCCGAAGGCCTTGCGCACAACCACGCAACAGAACGGGCTTCGAGACTGCCCGAGCGCGGCGAGAGCGGTCGATCCGAAGCGGATCGTGGCGTCCTCTTCGGACTGCTTGCCGATGAGAAAACCGGGACAATCTTCGAGATGAAGAAGGGGCATATGGAACATCGACGCGAGGTCGATGAAGCGGGTCACCTTGCGTGACGCCGATGCAGTCCACGCACCGCCATACACGTACGGGTCTTCCGCAAATATGGCGACGGGCCACCCATCGAACCGGACAAATCCGGTGATTATCGATCGGCCCCATCCTTTGCCTATTTCGAAGAATGAATCCGCGTCGACAATCGAGTTGATGATCTCGCGCATCTTGTAAACCCGACGGGCATCACGAGGGACTATCGAGATGAGCTGCTGGTCGCGGCGCGACGGATCGTCGGTCGAGGGCGACCGTGGCGGAGGGGAATCAACGTTCTGCGGTAGATACGACAGAAACCGCTTCGCCCGTGCGAAGGCCTCAACTTCGCTCGCCACCATGTCGTCGATCGCGCCGTTGGCGGTGTGAATGCGGGCGTGTCCAAGCTCTTCTTTGGTCACATCGCCGAGCGACGCTTGATCGACGAGCGCAGGACCGGCAATCATCATTTGCGCCGTGTCGGCCACGATTACCGAGTAATGCGACGTGGCCACGCGGGCGGCGCCGATCCCAGCCACCGACCCGAGCGCCAACGCCACTGACGGAGCGATGGCGAGATGTTCTACGACCGCTTCCCAGCCGTGCAGCGCGGGGATGAGCGTGCGTCCTTTGATCTCGATCGACTTCACCGATCCGCCGCCTCCCATGCCGTCGACCAGCCGAATATGAGGGAGGCGTAGCTCTATCGCAATGCGTTCGGCGAAATCCCGCTTGGCTGGAATGGTGGCCTCGGCCGACCCGCCGCGGACGGTGAAGTCGTCGCCCGAGATCACGCAGGCGCGCCCGTCCACCTGGGCGATTCCGCACACAAGGTTGGCCGGGGTCAGGCCGACCAGTCGGCCCTGCTCGTCGTACTGGCCGACTCCTGACACCGAGCCCACTTCGTCGAAAGTGCCAGGATCGCAGATGGCCGCAACGCGATCTCGAATGGTGAGTTTGCCGGCGTCGCGTTGGCGCGCCACTCGTTCGGCCCCGCCCATCTCGGCCGCCATGGCTCGACGCCGATGCAGCTCTTCGATTTCCGGTTCCCATGACACGGCCCTCTCTCTAGCGGGCCGGAGGCGGTGGCGTCGATTCGTGACGGTCCGGTGGCCTGGAGCGAGAGGCCACTCGTCACCGCAACTGCCGGCCGCCGGTACCCTTGGTGCATGGCTGACAGCCGAAACCTCGTTATCAACCCTCGCCCGTCGTGGCGCGGTCGTATCCACACTTGGGCCTTCGTAGTTTCGATCCCAGCCGGAATCTTGCTGCTCTTGTCATCGCACCGAGCCGCGGCCCGCACCTCGGTGGCGATTTACGCGTTGAGCCTCGCCGCCGTGTTCGGTACTTCGGCCGCTTACCACCGCCTCGCTCGCAGCATCACGGCCCGGCGGCGCATGCGTCGCCTCGACCACGCAATGATTTACGTGCTCATCGCCGGGACGTACACACCGTTGTGTCTTTTGGCGCTCCCGCGGGCTTGGGGTATTCCATTGCTGGCCGTGCTGTGGACCGGCGCTGCGGTAGGAATTACTTTGCAATTAATCGGCGTCGATCGGTTCCGACGAATCTCGAATATCATGTATTTAGTGCTCGGGTGGGCCGCCATCGTCGGTTTACCGGTCATGGTGCATCGACTGCCCTCAGCCAGTCTTACGTTAATGTTGACGGGTGGGTTGGCTTATACGATCGGCGCAATCGTGTTCTTCCTGCATCGCCCGAACCCGGCCCCGATGGTCTTCGGGTTCCACGAGATCTGGCACGCTTTCACCGTGCTGGCCGGAGCCAGCCACTTCGCTATGATCTGGATGGTCGCCACCGTGCACTAGTTCGGTCGGCTGCGGGCCGTGACGGGTCTTAGAGCGAGTCGGCGAAGCTCTTGATGTCGCGAATGGTGGTGAGGTAGACGTCGGGCAGAGCGTCGCGGAAAATGCAGTCGCCGGCGTGACATGTTCCATTTACGGTTCGGCTCACCGCTTGCACCCCGGCATCGAGAAGCTTGCGAAAGTAGGCGAGTCCCTCGTCGCGAAGCGGATCGAGTTGGTTCACCGACACAACGTGCGGGGGGAGCCCTTCGAGGTCGTTCGGCGTCGCATGATACGGCCACGCCAGCGGGTTCATTTCGTGCTCGCCGGACGGGTCGTAGACCTTCGCCATGACCGCCATTTGTTTGCAGTCAAGGAAGTACTCGTCATTTTCGTAGAGGGATGGTAGATTGGGCGACTTCGTTCCGTACATTCCGGAGATGTACGGGCACTGGGCATAGACCCCATCGATCTGATCGATCCGGCCATCCTTCTTTGCCTTTAGTGTGGTGGCTAGGCTGAGGTTTCCGCCACCCGATTCACCGGACACGATCACTTTCGCGATCCCTAATCGGGCTTTGTTGTCGGTGATCCATTGCAGCGCGGACACACAGTCGTTTAGCCCCGCGGGAAACGGATGAGGGCCAAGTTTTCCTGCGCCGTTGCGGAACTCCACACCGACGACGATCATGCCAGTCGCGGCCAACTCGTCGCGCCAACGGACGTATCCCTCGCCTGCGGCTTCGAGAATCACCATGCCGCCGCCGTGAATATGCAAGACGGCCGGAAGCGGTCCGGTGACGCTCGTCGGTCGATGGACGAACAACGTGATGTCGTTGCCGTCGACGCCTCGGACGACCTCCGCGCTCGATGTCACCCCGGTCACCGCCGGCGAGCTTGCGCACATCATGCCGCCGAGCCCGCTGAACCCCTCTTCGGCGGTTGCGCAGTATTCGAGCAGTACTTCCGGAGGCGCGTCCTGGTTGAAGGACAACACTTCGGCCGGTCCGCCGATCCCGAGGGGAGCGAGGGCCGCGATCATGCGGGGGTCGGCTCGAGGATCTTCGTTGAGCACCATCGTTGGTGTGCCCAAACGGCCAGGAAGGATGGGAGAACCGGCTGAAGTCATTTCGCGCTCCTCATAATTGCGGCAGTTAATTTGCGGTTGGTTGCTCGTTGTGGCGGCGATCCTACTGTGATGGAGCGTTCCTGGCGATCTGTCGAGTGCGTGCGCAAACGATCGGCCGAGACCTCGACGGCGGGAACGGGCGAAACCTCTACCTAACGGCGGCGGCCGCCTCGACGATCAAGTCACGGATCTGCGAGGGCCCGAGTGGGAATGAGGTCGGATGCACTCCGAGGTGGGCCAACGCGTCGTGGATGGCGTTGGCCACGGCCGGCGGGGCACCAATGGCACCGCCTTCACCCATACCTTTGAACCCGGCCAGATTGTCGGCTGGAGTCTCGATGTGCCCATACTCGATATCAGGGATCTCTGGCGCGCTGGGCAGGAGATAGTCGAGAAAAGTGGTGGCCAGAGGGTTGCCCATATCGTCATAGATCATGTGCTCGAAAAGCACACCGCCGATGCCTTGGACAACCCCGCCGGCGATCTGGCCTTCGACGACCATGGGGTTGATCATCCGTCCGCAATCCTCCGACACGATGTAGCGCAGGATCTTTACGATCCCTGTCTCGGGGTCCACCTCCACTGTGCACACGTGTGAGGCGTTCGACCACGTGAACGGGGCCGGCGGCGCATACCGGGCATTGGCTTCCAGTCCCGGCTCCATGCCCGGTGGGAGCATCTCGGGCATCTGGTAGGCCATCCCGGCCAATTGGACGAACGGGACGGCTTTGGTCGGGGTTCCTCTCACCGACACGACGCTGCGGTTCACCTCGAGGTCTTCGGGTGCCGCTTCGAGCGTGTGGGCGGCTATCTGGATGAGCTTGTCGCGCAGTCGTGTCGCCGCCATCTGAGCGGCGCCGCCGGCGATCACGGCCGTGCGGCTTCCCCCCGTTCCAGGACCCAACGGAGACGACGAAGTATCGCCCTGCATGAGGGTCACATCGGCGATGTCACACCCCAAGTGTTCGGCCACCACTTGGCACAGCGTCGTTTCGACACTCTGCCCATGACTGCCAGTGCTCACGGCCACGACCACCTTGCCGCTCTGATCCATCCGGATGGTCGCTCCATCGGTGGAAAGCATGCCGAATGCGATGGCTGAGGGTTCGACGTATACGCTCACGCCCATACCCAGCAGGCGCCCTGAGGCGCGGGCTTCGGTTTGCTCGCGATGGAAGGCGTCGACGTCGAGGATTTGCAGCGCCTGTTCCATGGTCTCGCTGGGGGTAATCTTGTCATAGACCATCGTGGTGCAGGTGGTATAAGGCAGGTCGGTGGCCATCACGAGGTTGCGGCGGCGGAACTCGATCGGGTCCATGCCAATCTCGCGGGCCACGTGATCCATCATCTGCTCGCGCCCGACCGTCTCCATCATCCAAGGACCGCGATACGCAGCCTTACCGCAGGTGTTGGTGAACACGGCATCGCTGGACGGGCCGACCATCGGAATCTTGTAAGGCCCCGGAATGATGCCGATGGCCATTGCCGCGGTGCTGCCGCTACCCGCCGGAAACGCACCGCAGTCCTCCCAGAAGTGGACCTTCATACCGAGAATATGGCCGTCGGCGTCAACCGCCATTTCGAGATCGATGTCTTCCTCGCGGGCCTGGCAGGCCGAAATGAGATTCTCGCGGCGATCTTCGATCCACTTCAGTGGCCGGTCGCCGTACTTAACGGCGGCGAGAAACAACGCCGCCTCGTCACGCGTAACCATCATCTTGAGGCCGAACCCGCCACCCACGTCATTGGCGATGGCCCTGACCTTGTTCTCCGAGATGCCTGTCAGTCGCGACGCGAAGGCTTTGACCTCGTGGGCGCTCTGCGTGGCCGCCCATATCTGTAGTTCGCCGGTGAAGGCGTCGTACTGGGCGATGACACCGCGCGGTTCCATGGGCACGTTGGATGCCCGGGCTTGATGGAATGACCGCTTCACGACGTGGGCGGCGTTGGCGAACGCCTCCTCGAGCGGAGGAATCTCGAAGGCCGCCATGGTGGCCGCTATGTTGCTGCCGAGTTCGGGATGCACGAGGTTGGTGGTGTCGTTGCCGGTGTTCGCACGGCCGAGGATGGGCGGCTGCGCATCAATGTCGAGCTCGACGAGGTCGGCCGCGTCTTCGGCGATGTAACGACTCTCGGCCACGATCAGTACGATCGGATCGCCGACGAAGCGCACATCGCCATGCGCCAACGGCCGCGACGGCGGGTAGACGCCGGTCCCACCCATTTCAATGGGCGGGCCCATCAACGTATGCCACATCTGTTGCGCCATCGGGTTGAGGTCATCCGCGGTGTAAACGGCGTGGACGCCTTCGAGGGCGCGCGCCGCGGTCACGTCGAGGCGGGTGATCGTGCCGCGGGCGACGGGGGAGCGAACGAAAGCGACGTGCAGAATGCCCACGAGTTGTACGTCGTCGACGTAGCGCCCCCGGCCGGACAACAAGCGGGGATCTTCTATGCGCTTGACGGACTGGCCCACGTAGCGCCCGGCGGCGGTGACTGCAGTACTCATATGTGACTCCCTTGATGGGCGGCGGTCTGGAGGGTTCCGGCCGCTTGACGGGCGGCGTTGACGATGCCTTGATACCCCGTGCAGCGACAGAGGTTGCCTGACAATGCTTCGCGGATCTCGTCATCGGACGGACTGGCGTTGTCGCGCAAGAACGCCGTGAGCGACACCACTATGCCTGGCGTGCAGAACCCGCACTGCAACCCGTGGCAGTCCTGCATGGCCTGTTGAACCGCGTTAAGGCCCCCATCTCCAGGTGTGACACCCTCGACGGTCGTGATCTCGCACCCTTGGGCCTGGACACCGAACATCAGGCACGACCGCACCGCGGCGCCGTCGACGAGAATGGTGCATGCCCCGCATGCCCCGTGCTCGCAACCGATGTGCGTACCGGTGAGGTGCAGGTCTTCACGCAGTACATCCGAGAGCAGCTTGCGGGCCTCGACGGTGACGCGCTGGTCGCGGCCGTTCACCCGCAGACTCAACGTGGTGACATCGCTCACTTGGTGGCCTCCGCGATCGCACGGGAAAGAGCTCGACGGACAACCACAGCGGCAACCTGCTTTCGGTAGGCGCTCGACGCGTGCACATCGTCGGGCGGGGTGAGATCGTTGGCCGCAATCCGGCCGATTTCGGTGAGATCCGCGCCAGTTCCGCCGGCTATCAGCGCGTGCTCGGCGGCGGCCACACGTATTGCCGTCGGCCCCACTCCGAACATCGCAATGCCGGCGCGGACCACCGACGGGCCGTTGACCTCCACACCACAGGCCACCCCCACGAGGGCGAAGTCGCCGTGCCGGCGAGCGACTTCTTCGATGGCGAATCCGCACGTGCCGCTCCACACCGGAAACTCGACCGCCGCAAGGATTTCGCCGTCTCGTAGCGCGGTCTCCCACGTCGACACGAAGAAATCCTCTGACGCGATGCGTCGAGTGCCCGACGGACCCTCGGCTTCGACGGTCGCCCTGAGCGCGAGCGCGACGGCCGGAAGTTCCGATGCAGGGTCGCCGTGCGCAATCGATCCGCCAATCGTGCCCCGGTTACGGATTTGAAAGTGGCCGATGAGCGGCAACGCTCGGCTTAGCAGGGGAACGGCGCCGGCTACTTCTGGCGAATGTTCGGCCGTGGCTTGGCGCACCATCGCGCCGATCCGAAGGGAACCGTTGGTGCGGGCAATGCTCGACAACGACGCCACCCCATTCAGGTCGACGAGGTGTTCGAAGCTGGCCAGTCGTAGCGAGAGCATGGGCACGAGGCTTTGACCGCCGGCGAGGGGTTTGGCTTCGTCGCCGTGTTCGGCCAACAGAGCGACGGCGTTTTCAAGTGACTCGGGTGCGTGGTAGCGAAATGGCGCGGGCTTCACGTGAACTCCTGCCCAGATGGGCGTTGATTGGGCAGCTGACTTTACGATGCAGGAAACTGGACAAAGTGATTGACTGGAGTATCGCTCGGCGTCAGGCGGGAGACCAATCGGGAGCGTACCGCTAGAACGGGGTGAGTGAGAAGCCGGCTCACCCACCCCTTCGAACGGTCTTACACCTCGGCCATGTCGTGGTCGATGAACTCGGCCAGCTTCACGAGGGCTCGGTCGCGCAGGGTCGGAATATGCCCACTCGGAAAGATCTCGTCGCCGGCCTTGTACTCCCGCAGCACCTGACGGGCAATGGTTATCTTGTGTACTTCAGAAGGACCGTCAGCCAGTCCCAGGCTCATAGCCCCGAGCATCATTCCGGCAAAAGGTAGATCATTGGAGACACCCATAGAACCATGAAGCTGCATGGCCCGGCGAACCACATCGTGATAAACGTCGGGCATTGCCACTTTGACGGCGGCAATATCTTTGCGCACTTTCATGTAGTCCTTCTCTTTGTCGATCTTCCATGCTGTACGCAACACGAGCAGTCGGAACATCTCAATTTGGACCCACGAATCGGCCACCTTCTCCTGCGTCATCTGCTTGGCCCCGAGCAGCTCGCCCTTCGTGGTGCGAGAAAGCGCCCGCTCGCACATCATGTCGAAGGCCTTGCGGACTTGCGCCACGGTGCGCATGGCGTGATGGATGCGGCCGCCGCCAAGTCGGGTCTGGGCGATCGCGAAACCCTGACCAGGCCCACCCAGTAGGTGATCGGCCGGCACCCGAACATTGTCGTAGTGAATGTGGGCGTGGCTGCCTTGAGCGTCCGGCTCGCCCACGGCCACGTTGCGCAGAATCTTCACGCCGGGCGTGTTTGCGGGCACCACGAACATCGACTGGCCGTGATATGCACTCACGTTGGGGTCGGTGACGACTTGGACGATCATGAACGTTGCGTACCGCGCATTTGAGGAAAACCACTTGTATCCGTTGATGACCCATTCATCGCCATCTTTGATTGCGGTGGTGCGGAATTGCGTCGGGTCAGCGCCGCCCTGGGGCTCGGTCATCGAGAAACATGAGACAATCTCGCCGTTGAGTAGGGGCTGAAGCCACTTCGCCTTCTGCTCGTCGGTGCCGTAGTGCGCGAGAATTTCGCCGTTGCCCGAGTCGGGCGCCTGGCAGCCGAACACCCGGGGCGCGAAGTGCGAACGGCCCAAGAGCTCGTTCATCAGAGCGAGCTTCAACTGTCCGAATCCTTGGCCGCCGAGATCAGGGCCGAGGTGACAAGCCCAGAGGCCCCGATCCTTAACCCTTTGCATCAGTGGCTTGGTGGCTGCCACCATGGCCTTGTCGGAGAGGTCATAAGGGGTCTCGAACACGTAGTCGAGAGGCTCGACCTCCTCTCGCACGAAGGCGTCGATCCAGTCGAGTTCCGTTTGAAATTCGGGGTCGGTCGCAAAATCCCACATAGCTGTTCTCCTCGTTCGAAATGGTGTCGCACCAGTATCGCGGATTGAGGCGCCCGCCGACGAGTCGGCCGGCCGAGGGGGCGCGCCGGCGCGCTTCGGTAAGCGCGGTCACCGAAGTCAGGCCATGGTAAGTCCGCCGCTCACCGAGAGGGTTTGGCCGGTGATGTAGCCGGCGCCGTCACTGGCGAGGAAGGCGATGGCGTGAGCGATGTCTTCGGGCTGCCCGGTCCGTCCGAGGGGGATCGCACGGGCCAGGCCGTCGTACAGTTTCTGGCTGTAGGCCGCCAGTTGGCCGAGCAAGGCGGTTTCGGTCGGACCGGGGCAGGCGCAGTTGACCGTGATCCCGAACCGGGCAACTTCGCGCGCAATGGTCTTGGTGAACGCGATTACGCCCCCCTTGGTGGCCGAGTACACCGCCTCCCCGGAGGATCCGACTCGACCCGCGTCCGACGCAATGTTGATGATGCGGCCCTGCTTGCGTTCGATCATCGAGTCGAGCACGGCCCGGGTACAGATGAACGGCCCCTTCAAGTTGACGGCGATGATCGCGTCCCACTCCTCCTCCGTCGAGTCGATGAAGGGCTTGATCACATCGATACCGGCGTTGTTGACGAGAATGTCGATGGGTCCGAGTTCCTGCGCCACGCGGGTCACCGCGGCGCCGACACTGGCGCTCGACGACACATCGACACTCAGTCCGATCGAGGCGACGCCCCGACGACCGCCGATGTTCACCGCGGTGGTTCGAGCCTCGGCCTCGCTGAGGTCGGCCACGGCCACCTTGGCCCCGTCGGCCGCTAGTCGGTCGGCGATGGCGGCGCCGATGCCGCGCGCCGATCCGGTGATGAGGGCCACGCGTCCGACCAAACTCATGAGAACTCCTTGTTTTTGCGCCGTAACGCGGGTTGTCGATGAGCGCACGCCGGAGGTGGCGCCGCCATTTGTACAAGATAGAAAACAGACGACCCCGACCACGATCGGCGCGCCGAAGTGCTCATACGCAGTTCGCGTCCAGTCCGAGATAGCGACCGTACGTTTCGGCCGCGTCGCTGAATCCTGACTGCTGCGCGGGCGTGAACGGGGCGAAGGGTAGCGGTCGCACATCGACCCGGGTGCGTTTGACTTCCCGTTTCCATGTGCCGATGACGCGACCGCCGGACACGATCGTGGGCATGAACACTCCGTTGCTGCCGGGGATGATCGTCTTCATGTGGTCGCGGCTCACCATCAGCGACCGGTCTTTGAACCCGAGCAGATACTCGTCGAATCCGGGCAGGATCCAGACCTCGGTGTCTTCCGCTTCGGCGAGAATCCGTGACGCCTCGTCACGCAACGCGGCCGCCATAACATACGGCGAGCCCTCGACGTCGATCGTCTGCAGAGCGGTCGCGGCCCCGTCGATCCCCAACCTGACGTCGGCCATCGCCAGCCCGGTCCAACCCGCGAAGTCTTGGCGGGTCGTTGGGCCGTGGGACTGGAAATACCGCACAGCCAACTCCGCCAGCGCCTCCTCCCGGCTGAGCGTCCGAGGATTAGGAACCCACTCGTCGAGCAGCACGAAGGTCTGCTCCTTCCCTTGCTGTGGACCGATGCAGGTCACCCCGATCTGCGACGTGTACCAGAGGAGGTGATAGCCGTGTTCTTTAGCGGTGTGGACGCCGGCCTCGATCAGAAGGTCGACGCACTCGGCTCGGCTGAGGCGCTTCCCCCCGCTGAGTGCGCCGGCCAGCACTTCGGCGGCCTTGTTCACCGTGGCCTCATCGAGGCCGAGGTGGGCCCGACGACCAGCCGCCCCGGCGAGGGCGCGCACCCCGGTCAGCGCTAGCAGCCACTTGGCGTCTTCGGGCGCGACGAAGTGGACGGTGCCGCGCATCGGCCATGTTCGCAAGATCTCGCGATCATGAGTCGCCTGATCGACGGCGCCCTGGGTGGCCCCGGGAATGCGCAGACCGAAAGACCACTCGCCGCTCGCCAAGTCCTGGGCCTGCATAGCGCCGAACCACGTGACGACTTGGCGAGGAGTGCGGGCCTCGCGGCGGCCGAGCAGCAGGCTCGCCATTCTCAGCCTCAACACCTCTTCGGGCCGCATCGTTTGCATCGTAGGCGGCGCCGGTCGGAAGGTGTTCTCGCGGCGCGGGAAGTGGTCAGGCTGGGAGGAACGGGCTGGGCCGGCCGTGGTAACTGACGCTGAGCGAATCACGGGCCCGCGTCGCACCGACAAAGAGGAGGGCCCGTTCGCGTCCGAGGTCGGCGCGGTGCTGGAGCGCGTCGTTGGCCTCGGCCGTCACCGCGTTCTCGAGCGGGACCACGCCCTGGGAGATGTCGACCAGGCACACATGGCGATACTCGAGGCCTTTGAGCCGATGCAGGGTGGCGACGTGGATGGCGTCGTGTTCACCTGACCGGTCGTCCGCCAGGAAAACGGCCGGCAGCCCCGATTCGCTGAGATGGCGCTGGATGAGTTCTACCAGGCTCCTAGTGCGCGCCGCCACCAAGATCTCGTCGGCGCCGAGCCCTCCCTCGATCAGCGTCTTGAGTTCCGCCACAAGTGCGTCGAGTTCGACCCCCGCCGACGGGTGTCCGCTGACTTTCGGGGCCTCTCCCCGCCGGAGTGATCGGTAGCCCGTGCCATCGACGGTACCGTCATCGAGATCGTCGACCGGGTCGTCACCGATGAGCCGCAGTGACCAACGCAGATCTCGCCAGTCGTACGGTAGTTGAGCTTGAGTGTCGTCGAACGCCGCCCTCGGACGCTGATGCCGTAACGGGAGAGCACGACGCGCCGGTCATAGATTCGCTGTGTGGCGTCGCCGACGATGAACAGATCATCGGGGCCCTCGGCCACGAGCGCCCGCAACAGTCGCCAATGCGACGCATGGAGATCCTGCGCCTCGTCGACGATGACGTGGTCGTACCGAGCCCGGTTTTCCCGCTGGGCGAGTTCGGCGGCGTTGCTGGCGAGCTGGAGAAAGGTTCGCTGCTGGCCGAGTTTTCCGGTGACCAGCTCGATCACCTCCCACACCTGGGCCCGCTGGGCCCGGTTCAGCCGCACACCACGGCCCGGTCGTGGCGCGTTGAAATAGTCGGCCCGTGATTCGATGCCGCCGGCGAGCACGATCTGCTCCCACTCGTGGCGGACGAGACTGGCTGGGAGTTCGAATCCGATTGCGGCGCACGCGTCAGCAAACATGCGATCCAGCTCCTGGTCCTTCGGCGGGTTGGTGCCTCGGCCCGAGTCGGTCTCGCGCAGCAGCCGGGACGCGAGCTTGTCGATTCCGAGGACCTCGACACGATCGGCGATTTCGGGGCCGGCGAGGTTGCGCAGTAAAGCGGACAATTCGGCCGCCATTGTGGTCGTAAACGTGGTGAGAAGCAGGCGGGCTTTCGGATTTTGCTTGGCCAGCCATTGGGCTCGGTGCAGGGCAACGACGGTTTTGCCGGTACCGGGACCACCGAGCACACGCGTTGCGCCCTTGGTCTTGGCTTGTGCCAGTCGCCTTTGCGTCGGATGCAGGAACACCCGCCACAGGTCGAGCGGCTTCGCCAGGATATCGTTGAGTTCATCTTCGCCATCGACGGTGTGGAAGAACGCCGACGACGCGGGACGGGCCACTGCCGCGACGATGTCGGTGGGGTCGATGTCGGTGGTCGGTGCGGTGGCATCGATGGCGCCGAGAATGAAGCCGTACGCCTCGTCGACGCCGCAGCCACTGGCCAGATAGCCGACGGCGTCGGATTGCAACTGCGGCAGCAGCATCATGAGCGTGTCGAGTTCTTCGGCACTGCCCACCCTGCGCAGCCGCGGGACGACGCGCTCATCCACGCCGAGCCGCGTGAAGTCGCGATCCTTGGCCCCGTGGAACATGTCAGGTGCCGCCGGCGCGCTCGGAGCGTTGAACTCGGCGGCCGTGCGTTCGACGGTCGGGATGTCGCACAACTCCAGGCCGCCGGTCATCAGGTTGACGGTGAGTTCGTGGCGCTCGAGCCAATCGCCGGCAGCGTCGTGGGGGAGCACGTCGACGAGGATGTAGTCGCTATTGCCGCGTTCCGGGGCGATCACCACCGCGCGCCAGAACTGACTTACCCGAACGGTGCGCATCCGTGGGTCGCGTTGGCGATGATGGGTTTCGAGGTTGAGCGAAGCATTGGTGGGGTCGCGTTGGAACTTGTCGATGATCGACCGGATCTGGCTTTGCTCAGTTGACGATCGCCGCCCGAAGGACGTCAAGAAATCGCGGGCCATGCTCATGCTGGCCATCGTTCAGTCCTGCGCCGTGGCGTGACCGTGGGAGGCGCCGGGCTGCGGACTCAGGGCCATAAAGAGTTCGGCCGGTGTCCACAGGTCGACCATCTTGACACTCCACCCGTGTGCGGCGAGCCACGTGTCGCGTTCCGGGTCGTGGTGGACACGACCCCGACACGCGCAGACGGCCAACCCAGCTCGATCGGCCATCCGCCAGGTGAGTCCGGTTCGAAGCCAGGAATGGGCGCAGGCACGACGCCCAACGCCCGTGTCGCTTGCAGCAGCGCTTCCGCCGAGGGCTTCACGTCTGCGAGTTCGGCTGAGTCGATGGCGGAGCCGGGAGACGAGCTCGACATGGGCTGAGCTGTGGCGGGATTGACGAGGTAAAGATTGGTGAGATCGAAGTCCTTCGCCAATGATGTCGTGGTCATGACGAATTGGCGGTCCTCGGACTGTAGGAACTGGGCGAGGTTCGACCAGAGCAGCCACTCCTTCCATCTATCGGATGCATCGGGCGGGCCGAGCTGAACACCGTCGGGCGTCAGCGCCAGTGCCGTCCAGCGCTGCTCGTTGGGGCCTTTGCCGCTGCGCAGATCGAGTATCACGGCCAGGCCGCCGACGACACCGACCGCTCCCGTCGCGGAGGTGGGCGCGACCGGCGGCGTCGTGACCGGGTGGCCGTCGAGAAAGCCGCGCAGCGTGTCGACCAAGCCGGAGTCATCGACGAGTACGACGTTGTCTTTCGCCGCAGCGGCCCCGGCGGAACAGGCGAGCTGCTCCCAATCGCCGGTTACCGGCGCCCTCAGAAATCGCACCAATTGCTCCATGGCGTTCATGCCGGCGACCGCTCCGGTCAGCGTTCCTGAAAACGATTGCTGGAGGTGCTGGGTCCGCTGGACCACCTCCGGCGAGAGCAACCCGCTCCGGCGCACCGTTCGGTCGACGTCGGAGGTCTGCGCGTTGAGGAACGCTTGGATGTCGGTCCATGTGAGGCTCCAGACGAGCCTTCCGCCGGAGCGCAACGTGTTGCGCTTGTTTGCGTCGTCGGCGAGGCGATCATGCTCGGGCGACGCATGGAACTGCTCACCGTCGACGAATACGGCGATCTCCTGTGGGTTGCTGTCCAGTCGGGTGAACAGAAAGTCGGGTCGACAGGACATGCCGCCCGTGACCACGTCCTGCTGTTCGCGGATACGCCACCGCACGACCTCCTCGCGGGCGGGGGCGTCGGCTCCGCCGCTCGGAAGGGTGGTCGTGATGCGGACCTCGAACCCGTAGTGGCGGCCGCCCGGAGCGGCCGTGATGAGCACGTCGTTGCGCTTCGCGTCCCAGGCCACGAGCGCGGCCCGAAACAGTCGCTCGAGTTCGGATTCCTCGAGTTCGTCGATCTGCAGATCGGCCACCGTCGCCACGGGTTCGGTCGCCCAATCCGACAAGAGTTCGTCGAGCTGTTCGAGGGCGAGAGGCCGGGTCACGAGCGACACGCTGGGCCGGTCGGTGACCCCGAGCAGGCATCGGTGACACGCCAGCAGCCCTTCGTCTTTGCACGGGCATGCGGCGATCAGCGCCCGGGCGCCGAGAAGGATGTCGCGCAGCCGGTCGGGATCGGCCAAGCGGTCGAGATAGCCGGTGCCGCCGGGAATGGTGTCTAGAGCACCACAAACCGGCGGCGCACACCTTCGAGGGTCGTCGTGCTACCCGCCCGTGCGGGCATGTCGGCCGTGACCACGCGAAGGTGGTCGGGGTCGCCGCCGAAGCTCACCCGCAGCCCCAGGCGCAGGATGGCCTGAAACGTGGCCAGCCGTTCGTGGGCTTCGACCACGGCCACAGGAACGAGCATGCGGATGGCGTCGGTGGTCAACTCGTGCACCAGGGCCAACTCCTCCCACTGCGCTTTCACCGCCGAGCGCGTCTTGCACCAACCGAGATGGCGGGTGTCGCGACCGGGCGCGGTGGGCCTCGCCCCTTTCACGATGCCGCAATGGCGACACGTCGCGAACCGTGGTGCGGTACCTCCAACCCCGAAACCTTGATCGTTGCGCCCGGGCGCTCGACTGAGCCGAAGTTGAGAAAGCGGTTCCGCGTCTCGCGGGCCAATTCGGACCCGAACGTGACATGAAGATGCTTGAACGGCTTCTCGACCTTCGCTGGGTCGACGTCGACGGTCGTAACCCGCGCGAACCGCTCGCGTTCGCGCTCGTCGGTCTCGTCGAACACGCGGGCCTGCTCCTCGCTGTCGATGCACATGACCCGCCGCACGCGCAACAGCTGATGGCGGGCGCCGAGATCGGCGATGCCAACGCGGGCGCACCGTGGACAGCGGACCCACGTGGTCTGCGCCACGTCGAGGGCACCGTAGCCGCAGTCGGGGCACAGTCTCCACGACTCCAGGATGGGTTCGGTCGGCGTGCCGATGTCGAGGGCGTCGATCAGGTAGCGGTGGCCTTTGGCGTAGTACGTGTTGCCCGGCGCGAACTCGCTGAGCGCGAACTCCGCAGGGCGATCGAACGAGCTCTCGTTGCGGAACTTCTCACTGTCGCCGTCGATGCCCCACAACACTGCGTCGAGGCGGATGGTTTCGTCGGTGAGCGTGTAGTTGGGCAGCAGACCGAGCCGCTCCAGTGCGGAATAGGTGTACTCCGAACGCAGCTCCGTGATCCGGCGACCGAGCACCGCCCGCCCCGCAACCCGTGCAAATCCTCTACTTCGTCGGGGTCGAGTGTCGTCTTGGAGGTGAGTTCCTTGATCCGCTCGTTGATGCGTCGGACGCGGAGTTCGAGGTCGGTAACCTGTTCTTGCCAGCGGCTGCCGGCCAGTTTCACCGCTCCGGCGAGCCCGGTCGCGGCGAACTCGCGAAGCGCATCACCGGTGGACGGGCTGATCTCCGAGCTGAGGAGGCCGAGGAACTGGGCCGCGTGCATCGGTTCGAGTTCACCGGCGGTGACGACGGCGCCGAGCCACGTCAGCGTTCCCGATGTCTGGGTTGCCTGAGTCGGCACCTTCTTGGCGAAAACGTCGGCGATCTGATTCGGGGCCGACGGCGCTTCGATCGAGCCCTTCGCCGTCCGATCGAGCAGGAACGCCAGATACTGGCGGCTCAGGATCTCGACCGAATCGAGATGGCAGGCCGGTGGACGGATCTCGCCGGCGATCATCCGCAGGGGATCGGCCAAGAAATAGAGACTCGTCGGGTCGCTCCCGGCAAACGCCGTGACCAACGCGTTGCCGGTCTTACGCCCGGCCCGGCCCACCCGTTGTACGTACGAAGCCGCACCACCGCGGGGGATCGACGTGAGCATCACGGCGCTCAGGTCACCGATGTCGATGCCCATTTCGAGTGTGGGCGTGCACGTCAACACATTCGGGTCGTCGGGTCGTCCACCGGACTTGAATCGCTGCTCGACGTGCTCGCGTTCGCTGCGACTGAGCTGACTGGTGTGCTCAGCGGCAACGACGCGACGCGTCGAACCCGATCGGTACAGCGTGCGGTAGAACGATGATCCTTCGAAGGGCGCTATCGCCAGCGTGCCCGTGCACCGGAATTTCGGGCACAGCGCGCCGACCCATTCGGCCACCGTTCCCGTCGGCGCGGCGAACCTATGAGAGCAAAGTCGGCAGCGCATGAGGCTCGGGGCCGGAGCGACTTGAACTGGCGCGAGGTGATCCGACGCGTTGTGGTCGTGCCCCGACGGTTGATCGGCGGGCTCCTCGTCCGGCTCGAAGTCGGGCACGTCTTCCACCAGAACGTGGGCGGGTAGGAGCCCGTACACGATGTCGCCCGACTTCGACCGGCGGCTCGTGATCACATCGAGCGAATCAAGCAGTGCGAACGTCTTCCGGTTCACCTCGGGAGCTTCGCCCGCTTCGATACCCAGTGACCGCATGGCCCAGTCGACCCACCAGGTTCGGGCCGCGGTGCGGGCCAGTGTGTCAAAGCTCGGCGGGCGGGCGGCATCGGTGACGAATGTCGGACGGGACTGGCGGTCGGTGAACACGGGAGCGCCCTCGCTGCGGCCGCCCCACAGAAACCACGTCCGGCCGTCGTTGGCCACGTACGGGTCGAGCAGCGGATCAAAGATCGCGCCCCGGGTCCGCAACCGTTCGACGACGCCGCGGACGTATTCGCCGACGCGTTCATCGGGGCTCATTGCGTCGCGGGCCGCCCCATCTCCGGTGGCGCCGTCGAAGCGCGATCGGCCGGTGGCGGTCTCGATCCCTTCCCGCACCAGGGCGACGACTTCGTCGAGATGGTCGATCCGGACCGCGGCCACCGCGGAACGGGTGAGTTCCAACGTCCGCCCGACTCGACTCAGCAAGCCGAACTCCAGGGCCGCCTCGAACGACAGTCTTCGTGACAACAGCGCCGCGCCGGGTTCCGATGGACGTTCTGTCCACAGAGTCTTCACCGTCGGATGGGCCACCAGATCGGGGGGCACGAGCCCGAAGACCACGTCGGCGCCGCGGTCGCGGGCGGTGGTCAGGAGCAGCGAACCGAGCGACCCGAGATCGATCATCCCGTCGTGATCCTGGATCACCCTCGACAGCAAGGCTTGGAGGTTGAAGCGGTAGGTACGGGCGCCGAAGAACGACGCCCGATGAGATGCGTCCTGCACCGAGTCGGTGAACGCCAGCAGCTTTCGCTCGGCCACGTCGACATACGCCGAGCCGAACATCTGGCCGAGCGTGACGGAGGCCAGCGACGCCACTTGCGAACCGAGAAATCGGATGGCGTCGCCCGCGCCGCACGACGGGCATTCGTCGCGTTTGGCGTCGTCGTTGTCGGGGGTCACGAGCACGCACACCCAACTCGCGTGCGGCGATGACCTCGGCACCACGGTGGTGGTGCGGCGGTCGCGCGGGTCGAACCATTGGGCGTCGACTTCGGCTGGTTCGGCCCGCAGCAGCACCCGGAATCGGGGCGACCGCTCGATCGACGCTTTGTATGCCGCCGCCGGTGCGACCACCAGCGAACCGTCCGACTCCGAGATGACGCTGGCCCAACCCGTTCGGCCGCAATGGCGGCAGTAGACGGCCGGGAGACAGATCATGTCGGGCGGGGAGTTCGCGCTGTCGAGATCGGTCCGTCCATGGCCGTCGGCGGACCCATCTGGGCCGACACCGGCGTCGTGCGCGGCGCTGGCGCGATCGTTCCAGCGGAATGCCGGTTCGCTCGTGCCCGCTCGCAGCAGTCGCGACACTTCTCGGACCCACAACTGCACTTGGATGCTGAACAGCGGCACGGGGCCGCGGTCGCTGCCGACCCGGGCCACCGACAGCAGGGCCAGGTATTTTGCAACCGCATCGCTGACGCGTTCGGGGGCGCGGCGGTGCACCCGTCCCCAGTTGGGAACGCGTCCGACGATGCGTTCGATCACGTCGTGCCAAGCCCGTGGGCGATCGCCGGCCGACTCGACGATCGCTCGGGTGAGGTGATGGGACCGCAGCGCCTCGCCCAGCTCGACACGGCTGTCGACGATTGTCACCGCCGATGTGCCTGTCGGTCCCGTCGCGCTTGGCGTCGAGTTCCCCAGCAGGGGCCGCCCGAGGAAGCACGCAGCCAACTCGTCAAGGTCGAGCGCGGGGCCCGCAGGGAGATCTTCGATGTCGGGGATGGGCATGTCGAAGTTGGTCGCGCCGCACGCCTCGGCTGCGCTCAAGAAGTCGTTACCGACAATGGCATCAGGGTCGACCGGTGAGCCGAAAAGACGGGCGGCGAACTCGGCCAGCGCTTCGGTGGCCTCGGCTCCGGCCCCGAGGGTGGCCGATGTTCGACCGGCGTCGCGGTGCCGAGCGGACGGTCGGGCGTCGACATCGACAATCGATCACCTAGCCGACGCAGCAGCATGGCTACATCGGTGCCCTGCGCACCGTCGTAGGTATGCAATTCGTCGAGCACGACATACTGAAGGGTGGACGGCGTGTTCTCGACCCATAGCCCGGAGTCGCGACCGCGAAACAGGAGGAAATCGAGCATCTTGTAATTGGTGAGGAGAATGTCGGGTGGAAAGGCCCGCAATTGGTCTTGACTGTCGATCAGATGTGTGGCATCCATCCCGAGATTGCGACCAGCCGTACCGCCTCCTGATCGGTCATTGCCGATGAAGATGCCGGCGGTCAATCCGGCCAACTCCGGGTGTGTGGCAATGAGCTGCGCGAGCCGTCCGGCTTGGTCGGTGGCCAGCGCGTTCATCGGGTACAGCAGCAGCGCCTTGATCCCTCTTTCACCGCGCTGCTGTGCTCGTCGGCAGTGATCGAGAATCGGAAACAGGAAAGCCTCGGTCTTGCCCGATCCGGTACCGGTGCGCACGATTGTGGGTTGCGGGGTCCGACCGTTCGACGACAGCCGTTCCCACGCCCGAGCCTGGTGCATGAATGGCTTGAAACCGGGCGGCGTCCATCCGAGCGGCGAGCGCCAACCCGCCTCGACCGAGCGGTACGGCAACCGGACGTGGACGTACGGTCCCCGGAAGATTCCCTCGGCCGGATCGGCCAGGAAGGCGGCGAGTGCTTCACGGGTACGCTCGTCGCCGATGGCAAAGGTGGTCGACAGGTACTCGACGATCGCCCTGCGCAACTCCAACGCGACGAGGGACGGGATCACCGGCTGCCTACGATCTGGTCAGGGCCGCTGTGTCGAGGTCCGCCCATGGCGGTCGATCATTGCACCTGGCGATCTATGGGCGCGGCCTTTGCGGTTGGTGGGCCGCCACGATCAAGCCCGGCCGAGCCATTCGCGCAGGTCTTCTAGCGTGGCGAACTCCAAGGCGAGTTCAGCGAGTCGATCGAGACGGGTTCGATCGAGTGTAGCGATGTCCTCGGTTTCGGCGGCGGCCAGGAGTGGGAATCGGTGCTGAAGGATTCGCGTCAACGCTCGTGCCTCCCCCCGTTCGAGGCCTTGTTCGAGGCCGCGTTCGAGGCCTTCTTGTTAGAGCGGCATTTCTTCGGCGTAGAGCGGCATGGCAGGGTACCTCCTGAGGAGTTCTATTAGTGTAGGGCGGTCCAGGATGATTGTGCCGAAGCTAACGGCGTCGAGGGCCAACTGTCGGCGCCGCTGTGGTTCCGCGACGGTGTTGATGCGATCGAGCACGGCCGCGACCCGATCGATGGCGGTTTCTTGGGTAGTGCGGTGGGCAGGACGGCGAGGGGGCTCAGGCCGAGGTCGGCCAGGAGGGGACCCGGCGCCTCGTCCCACAAATGAATCACGTTGTATGCGAGCCGGAGCCTGCCGATGTTGAAAGTGTTGGATAGGCGGCCGTTGCTGGGCTCGAGCACTATGACAAACTGCTGAGGAGCTAGGCCGTAGGCGGAGTGCAGTCGTTCGAAATAGGTCCCGTCAGCTCGGTGGGCAATCGACGAACTTCGGTCACGGCGACTCGGCGATGAAGGAGATACGAAAGCAGCGGAGCGGCGTCGCGCCCGGCCAGAAGCCGGGTCGACGAGTCGAAGGGCATCGATGGATCTGGCATACGAACAAGTGTACGAAGGGGGTGTGACAGGAGGTAGAAACGGAATCTGCGATGATAGAGGTGCACGCCGAGTGTCCCGCTGAGCGGAACAAGGTCGCAGCGGAAGCGCTTCTCAGCTACCTGGTCATGAGCGGCACTCGTCGTGTCGAGGCACCTGCAGCCGGCCGCCGGATGCGTTGGCACGGTGTGACTGATCGCGCATGTGTCTTGAGGTTGATGACACCACTCGCGGCTCGGATCAGCCGTGGTCGTAGACGTTGCCGAAAGCGTCTTCGATCCACAGAACGTGGAAAACCTCGCGGACCCTGACTCCTACCATTGGGAGGTTTCCGGAATACCGGAAGACCATGACCCTGTCGTGGTCTTCGAAGGGTGCTGGAATCCGATATCGGATCTTGTCGATGGGTAAAAGTTCCGTGCCGAGCGCGTGCCGGTCTGCCTGCTTGATGTCGATCCAGCGCATCCGCGAGCGAGCTTGAGTGCCGTCGCGAAATCCGCTCGTTGGACCTGCGTTAGGCCGTCGACACTCTGCGCGGGATGAACGTGGCCAAGACAAAATTTGGGTGTCATGGCGTCATAGTTAGGCGGCGGCCCGGGATCTGGGATCGGCTTGTTCGTGCCCTTTCGCTCCGGTCGGCTGTTTTTGTCGCGCCGATCAGCCACTGATTGCGAGACCTACGAACGAGGAGCGAAAAACCGGGCCAGCTCGGGCTGGGAGATGACAACATGGGACTCGTCCTCCTGGAAGTTGTCGACCCACGGCGCCTCGGCGTGGGTCATGTTCCGAAGCCGCCACGCGCCGTACTGACCGAATGTTTCCCATACCTCGATGAGCAACTGGGTCGTGTCTTCGTCAACTGCGTCCCAAGCGAACGAGTCGCCATCCGCTAGCGCCAGATCTCCACTCCCGAATGGTTTGAAGTGTCGATACACCGACGGCACGACCGGCCCGTGCGCCCAGGCTTGGATATCGTCTCTGAACAGCGGGTTACCCGTTCGACCGAGGTGGTGGCCTTGTGCGTAGTAGAGCAACTTCTGGAGTTTCAGATTGGACAGGTCGGCCTCGTCGCTCGATGCCCACGCGACGAACCATTTGGCGATCGTCATGGCGCTATAGGTCTCGCACCCTATGCGATCAAGCTACTCCGCCAGCGGCGGGCGGCGTCCAGAATTCCTGATCGAGTCACCGCGGTCTTTGAAGGCGCAAGGGCTGGCTGACTCGGTTGCGCACACCGATCTGGCGGTCAAATGGTCAGGTCGGAGTCTATGGGAGGCGCTTCCGTTGAAGCGCTTTTGGCCTGTGCGGCTGCGTTGCGGGTGGCCATGACATGTTCGTTGTGGAAGTGGGCCCAGACGGCCATTTCGAGGTCGAATCGTTCGCCGGCGCCGGCGGTCGGTCGGATTGGGCCGGTGGGGTCGGTCAGATGTGCGATTAGGTCGTCGAGGTCGGTTGGCGTTGTGGGTCTTGGGGGTCCGGTTCGGTGGGGTGCGATGAAGTCGAGTTGGCCGTCGGCCAGGCCGACGATGTTCCATCCTCGGTCATGAATGGCTCGATGATGGCGTGCGCAGAGATAAATCAAGTTTTCGAGGTTGGTGAGGCCTTTGTCTCGGTGCCAGTACTTCACGTGATGTAGGTGCAATCCTTTCCGGGTGTTGCATCCGGGGAACCGGCAGCACCGGTCGCGGGCGGCTACGGCTCGACGTTGCGCGGCGGTCGGGGTCCGGCGAGTCCGTCCGAAGTTGAGTGGGCTCCCGTCCAGATCGTGATCGAGCGTTATGACGCAGGAGTCGCAGGCGAGGCGGGCGGTGGTGATTGGTAGCGGACGCCACTTCAGCTCGGCTCCGTCGGGGTAGCGGTGCACGACGATGAGCGGTTGTTTCGCGTCCCCGTTACGGGTCCGGTGGGGGTGGCGTTTCGAGGCTTTCCTCGCCGGTCGAACCATGTGGGCGGCGGTGCCGGTTTTGGTGTGGCGCCCGGACTCCGCGCGACCCGGATCGGGAAATGCGGTTTCGTGGCCGGTCCACTGGGCGGCTCGCTCGACGATGACCGCGAACGCGTCGGCTCGACGCTGCTGCATTGTCAGTCCCTCGTCTCTTGGCCCGGTTTCGGTTTCGGCGGCGCGGGAGGCGTCGACTTCGTCGCGGATCAGGTTCTCGAGCAGCGCGCCGATCTCGGGAGGGAGCCGCATGCGTGCGACCCAGGCCCCGTTGTCGTCACGCGTGTAGGAGACGGACCGGGACTCGAAGATCTGGTCGGCGGCGTCGGGATCGTTGGCCATGTGGGCCCGTTCGATCGCGTTGACCCAACGCTCCAGTTGCGGTGCGGTGGCCGCCAGGGCTACTGAGAGCAGGCCTTCCTCGTTCGATGGCGTGGCCACGCGTGACACTGTCCGAACCCGTGAATATGACAGTCGACCGGCTCCGAACTCCGCCCGCAGCATCGGTAGCGTGGTTAACGCGTTCGCTACCCGGACGTGCTCGCGCGCCGTCGACCGGGCCATCCCGACGTGACCGACGAGCCAGTGGGTCATGGAGCGGCACTCCCACGACACCCATGCTTGACGTCTGTCGTACTCGGCCACCATCTCCAACCACCGGCACGTCGCCGCCGCGATATTGGCTGCCATGCCGCACAACTCGGCCTCCAACCGCTCTGTTGCAAGCCCCGAGAACCCGGTTGAGACGTCAATCATTGTTGTCGAACTCATGCTCGTATTCCGGCCCGGGGGTATGACGGAAAATGCTCGCGCGAGACCGGATTTCGGATCAACTATCCCGGCTTACGGGGCGAGTGCGCCGATCGGGACGACACAGATTCCATCGTCGCGCACGTAGCCGAAACCGGTGCCCGTGATCACGGTGAGCGCTGTCGGTTCGCCGCAGGTCGACTTCAAGACCGTTGTTGTCGTGATAGTGCAAGACCCGACCGTCCCAAGGGTTGGGTGAAGACCCGCAGATCGCGCACCCCGAGCGACTCGAAGAGCAGGTCGGCTCTTCCGGGCCCGCCGGCATCCACGGCCAGAACCTTGACCGCAAACCTCCGTCGCGACGATACGGGCCAAGGACTTGGAGAAGTCATCCGGCTTTGATCGGGTCCCGACTGGTCGCCGGCGACGCGGCTGACGTCGAACGTGCGGATCCGGTCGAGGTAGTCGCGCACGGCCCGAGCCGCGCTGGTGATCGCCCTCAGCGAGACGGAGCCGTTGGTGAGCCCTGGCTCGAAGAGCGTCATCGGGCGCATCCGGATGAAGGAGAACAGGCCCGCTCCGGTACGAAGCGGCGTTTCGATCTGCCACTTCGATCAGCCGGGGGTCAATCCTTCGAGCACTAGGACCGCGTCGCGACGAGGTCTTGCTGAACGCACAGGTCGACGTCGAGGAGGACTGAGCCGGCTTCGACCTGGCGCGCCGTCTCAGTCTTTCGCACGCCTTCGGAGTTGCGAGTTTGTGGTGGCTGGAGTGCGCAGTCTCTGGCGAGCAGGCCAACAATTCGAGGGGTGCCGAGTGCGCAATTGGTGTTCAGGAGCGCGTCGGCCGGGGTCGACGAGACTGCTTGCTGCGGTCCTATAGTGCGGGGCGCAGACCGGCTTGCCTTGTTCGATGCCAGGACAACTTTGCGGCCGAATTAGCCTGAAAACCGAGGAGTCACGGATGACCAAACTGGACCGGCCCAAAGACAACCCCTGGACGCTCACCACAGCTCCGGGGACGGCGGATTTCACTATGCACACGGACACCAGGGATGGGCTGGCGATTCTGGTCTGCACGGTGGGTAAGACGGTTCTGCACTACGACGCGCGCTGTGTTGAGGATCTTCATTTGATGCTCACGGCGCATGGCGACTGGATGGATCTGGGCGGCGCGGACGAACAGAAGCCGACCAAGGATGGAACCATCGAGGCATGGGGTCGTTCACCCCAGAACCCGGTCAAGGGCTGGTACGGCCTGAAGAAAGGTTTGCGCGGGCGCTTTGGCGTTTGTGTGCCGCCACTGATGGAAGCGCTCGGTTTGTGCGAGCTGGAGCACAACCCGAAGAACAACCGTATGCGCGCGAAATAGACTTCCTACGCCATGATGACCACTGCTGCGAGCGTCGGCCTCCACCCGAACGTGACGATTGGATTTCGGGTACCGCATGAAGTGTTCGACGGTGACATCGTCGGGTTGCGCGCCTGCGTGGCCAAGGCGGAGCAACTCGGGATCTCGAGGCTGAACGTGGGCGACCACGTCACGTTCCACAACGGGACGGGGTTCGACGGGCTAGTGCAGTCGACGGCTCTGGCGGTCACCAGTGAACGAGCCATCATTCAGACGTCGGTGTATCTGCTGCCGCTGCGCCATCCGGTGACGGTCGCCCGACAGGTGGCGTCGTTGGTGCAGATGGTGCCGGGGCGGTTCTCGTTCGGCGTGGGGATCGGTGGCGAAGACCCCAACGAGGTGTTGGCGTGCGGGGTTGATCCCAAGCGGCTCGGACGACGGATGAACGAGGCCCTGCCGATAGTTCGGGCGTTGCTCGACGGGGAGACTGTCGACCTTGACGGCGAGTTTTTCACGCTGCGCAACGTGAAACTGCGACCGGTGCCGCGGGTGCGCGTGCCGATCGTGGTCGGTGGTCGATCGGCCGCCGCGCTATCGCGGGCCGGTCGTTTGGCCGACGGGTGGCTGGGGCTCTGGTCCACCCCCGATCGTTGGGCTTCGGCGGTCGAGGCGGTCCATGCCGCGGCCGACGCAGCAGGACGCACAGGCGTGGACTGGCAGCACGGTTTGACGGTGTGGTGCGGATTCGGCCAGACCAAAGCGATAGCCAGACCCTTGTTGGCCAAGGCGATGGAAGGCATCTACCGCACGCCCTTCGAGAAGTTCGAGCGTTATACGGCGTTCGGCACCCCCGAAGACGTGGCCGACGGCCTGCGACCCTTTGTCGCGGCGGGGTGCTCGCGGCTCAACCTCATCCCGACTGCGGCCACGCCCGACGAAGCGTTGGAGGGGACGGCCGACGTGCAGGCACTGCTGAACAGCTGACCCTGCTCGACACGACTCCGCGTTCGGGGCCCTTCGACGACGCTCGAGAGTCGGTGATCTCGACCACGCTACGGCCGGGGCCGCGGTTCACAGCGGGTCTCGGCGCGGTAGCGTGTCGCATGCGATTCGCGGGAAGAACGGCCATAGTGACGGGCGGAACCCGGGGTATCGGCGCGGCCATTACCGAACAACTGGTCCGTGAAGGGTGTCACGTGGCCGCAGTGTTCTACGAAAACCAACAGGTCGCGGACGCGCTGATGGCGAGGGTCGCCGGCGCTCCAGGAACTGTCACTTTGCACAAGGGCGACATAGGTGATCGGTCGTACTGCGCGTCGATTGTGCAGGAGGTCGTGACCACTCGTGGAGGCCTTGACTACCTTGTGAACAACGCCGGGCTGTTAATCGAGAACAGCGCTCGCAACGTGACGCCCGACGAATGGGACCGAACCGTTTCGGTGAATCTCTCGGCGTCGTTTTACCTCGCCCAGGCGGCGTTGCCGGCGATGATTGACAAGCGCTTCGGACGGATCGTCAACATCAGTTCAGTCACTGCAGTGATGGGGAGCCCGGCCGAGGCGGCGTATGGCGCGGCCAAGGCCGGTCTGCACGGGCTCACACGTTCGTTGGCCCGCGAAGTGGCGCGCCGAGGCATAACCGTCAACTGCGTCATTCCCGGAGTGTTCGAGACCGACATGGCCAACCTGTTGCCCGAAGCGGCGCAAAACATGATCCGCTCCATGATTCCGGTCGGTCGTCGCGGCGAGCCAGAAGAGCTGGCCCATGCCGTGTTGTTTCTGCTCGACGACGCCGCGTCGTATGTGACCGGTTCGATCGTCACCGTCGACGGCGGCCTCAGCATGGGCGGCTGAAGCATGGCTGCCGAGCCCGCCTCATCGTGACAACGGGGGCGATCGCAGCTTCGACAGTACCGGCTCGCTCGGTGCTGTTCGCGGCCCGAGAGCAGATGGCCATTTCACTCGGTTTCCACATCGTGCTGGCCTGCTTCGGATTGGCGTTCCCCGCACTGATCTATGTGGCGCACCGACGCGGCATACGCGGCGAAGGCGACCCCGTGGCCCTCGGGTTGGCGCGGCGATGGTCGAAGGTGGCCGCCGTGCTATTCGCCATCGGCGCCGTATCGGGCACCGTGCTCAGTTTCGAGATGGGCATGCTGTGGCCCGGTCTGATGGGCCGATACGGCGACGTGATCGGGTTGCCGTTTGCGCTTGAGGGTATTGCTTTCTTTCTGGAAGCCATCTTCATCGGGGTATACCTGTACGGATGGGATCGGCTACCCGGTCGCACCCACTTACTGACGTTGGTTCCCATACTGGTTTCGGGGACTGTCGGGACGTTCTGCATCGTCAGTGTTAACGGATGGATGAACGCGCCTACCGGCTTCCGCCTTGACCCGATAACCGGCAACCCGACAAATGTCCGTCCGATCGCCGCGATGTTCAACCGGGCCGCTCTGCTCGAGTTCGCCCATTTGTGGCTCGGGGCGTTCATGCTCGTCGGATTCCTGGTTGCCTCGGTCTACGCGTGGGGGTTGCGGCGGGGCCGCGACGACGCCCATCACCGCCTCGGATTCAAGATCGCAATCGGGTTCGCGGCCGGCGCAGCACTCATTCAACCGATCAGCGGCCATCTCGCCGGCCAACGGCTCACCCATCAGCAACCGGCCAAGTTGGCGGCGATGGAGTTGGCCGATCACACCGAGACCCATGCGCCGCTAGTCATCGGCGGCCTACGCATCGGCGGCCGTGTTCGGTATGGGCTGCGAATCCCGGGCGTCTCCTCATTCCTCGCGACCAATCACTTCGACGGAAAGGTCATCGGGCTCAACGACGTACCCGTGTCCGAACAGCCGCCGGTCAACCTTGTTCACATCACCTTCCAATCGATGGTCGGCATCGGATCGCTTCTGGCCATGTTCGCCCTCTGGTACTGGTGGATACGCCGCCGAGGGCGCGATCTGCTACTCGCGCCGCGCTTTCTCAAGGCCGCCGTGGTGGCTGGACCGGCCGCCGTTGTGGCCCTTGAACTCGGTTGGGTCACTACCGAAGTGGGCCGCCAGCCCTGGGTGGTCGATCGTCTGCTCACCGTGCGCCAGGCCGTGACGACGGGTCACTCGCCGCTCTACACGCTGCCCGCCATAGTCGTGCTGTACGCGGCGCTGAGTGTTGGCGCCGTCGTGATCCTGCGGTCGATGGCGCGCCGTTGGCGCGACGGGGCCGAACTCGACCTCCCGACTCCGTACGGCCCACCGGCACGGGTTGGCGAAGCGACGACGACGTGAGCCTCGCTACGACCGTCGCCGCAGTGCTATTCCTCGGCGTCATTGCCTATGCCGTCTTCGCTGGCGCCGACTTCGGCTGCGGCATCTGGGACCTCACGGCCGGCGACGCCGAGCGGGGCGGGGCGCTGCGGGCCCGCATCGACCACTCGATCGGTCCGGTCTGGGAGGCCAACCATGTGTGGCTCACCTTCGTGCTCGTGTTCTTGTGGACGGGTTTTCCGCGGGCGTTCGTAGGCATATTTACGACCCTCGTCGCGCCACTGGCCTTCGCCGTCGCCGGCATCGTGCTACGAGGCAGTGCGTTCGCCTTTCGCAAGTTCGCGCCGACCGTGGCCCAGGCGCGGATCTTCGGCTCGATGTTCGCGTTGTCGTCGGTGCTGACGCCCTTCTTTCTCGGCGCCATCAGCGGGGCGATTGCCGCTGGACGGGTCGGCTACGAACCGGGCGACCCGTGGCGAAGCTGGACCCATCCGGCTTCGTACATCGGCGGCACCCTTGCAGTCGTGACGTGTGCCTTTCTGGCCGCCACTTTCCTCGCCGCCGACGCCAAGCGCGATGGCGAAGACGCGCTGGCCGAAGCGTGCCGACGTCGAGCCGTCGGTTCGGGATTGGTCGCCGGAGCGGTTGCACTCGCGTGCGTTCTTCCGTTGCGCCACGACGCCCCCCGGTTGTTCGACGGGCTGACCCATCGGGCGCTTCCCGTCGTCATGTTGTCGGCCGTCGGGGGCGGGGCCTCGCTGGTGCTGCTATGGCGCCGGCGTTACGACTTTGCCCGAGTGACAGCCTTCGTGGCCGTCGCCTCGGT
>JANYDT010000047.1 GCA_025359845.1 Acidimicrobiia bacterium | reverse complement strand
TCCAGCCGGCCGGCGCGCATGTTGGCGCCGATTTCGGCCACCTTGTCTTCGAAATTGAGCAGGACCCGCGGGTCGACCTCCAAAGTGAGGTGCAGGTCAAGGGGGCCGTTACAGCCCTCCTCGGGGTGCAAGTCGACTTCCCAGGCTTGGCGCAGCGAGTAGGTCTCGACGAGGTGGCGCTCGTCGTGCACATGGAATCCGTGATCCACACTCACGTGATCCTTCAGGTCGGCAATGTAGCCCGCAACATCAATGACGGCCATCGGTCGGCCACACTAACCCCTCATCTCCCCTGGTGAGATCGGCGCATGCATCAGAACAGGCTGACCTGCCCATTTGGCCATCCCGAGGAGGCCATCACCTCGAGCCCGGCCACGGTCGCCAACTCCGCTCCGAGCGTCCGCAGCGTGGCCGGCGCGTGGCCCTCGTAGTGATTGTTGACGACCACGAAGACCTTGTCGACGCGCCGCTCGGCCAGCGCCGCGATGTGGTCGCGCCAGAAGGCCAGTCCCTCGGGTTGCGGGCGCTGGATGCGGTCCTTCGAAAGACCGTCGTGGCGTCCGATCAAACGCAGATACGCGACTCGCCCCGACGTGTCGTGTGCGGCGCGGTCGAGGTCGGGCACATCGTGCAAGTCGTTGCTCACCCAAGTGACGTCATGGGTCCGGAGCGCGACATCGACGGCGGCGACGTGCCATGACCGGTGTCGCAGCTCGATGGCCAGTGGCACCCGCGCCGCCCACGTCTGCAGAAACGACCGCAAGGCCGACTCGTTGACGGGCGACCGGATGAAGCCGGGCGGCATCTGGACCACAAACGTCGCCAACCGCTCACCCAACCCGTCCGTGATGCTACGGGTGAAGTGAGCGAACGGCACCTCGGGCACCCGTAAGGCGGTGTCTTGGACGAGCGCTTTCGGCACTTTGCAGCTGACCCGAAACATCGCCGGCATGATCTTCGCCCACCGTTCGATGGTGGTTAAAGCCGGCGCGGCGTAGAAGGTCGAGTCGATCTCGACGAACCGGAAAGCCTCGATGTAACGGGAGAGCGCGTCGCCCTGCCCCGTCCCCTCAGGGTAAAACGAACCCACCCAGTCGGGAAAATACGACCAGCCGGCCGTGCCCAGCCAAACTTGGGTCATCCCAGCCAAACTTGGGTCATCCCAGCCAGACTTGCGTCATCGCGGTCGGAGGCCCGGTGTCATCGCGTCGGAGGCCCGGTGTCATCTCGTCGATGAGAATAGGCGCAATGACTTGGACCGACGAGGGTTTGATGGAACTGTTCGACGACGTCGCGGTGGCGGTGCGCGGTGCCCTTGACCGGCTGGGCGATTGGGGATTGGCGGCAACGATACCGGGCCAATATCGCTGCGATTTGGCGGCCGACGCCGCGGCCCTCGAAGTGCTCGACCGGGCCGGTGTGGGCGTGTTGTCAGAGGAAAGTGGTCTGCGGCGCGCCGATCACGACATCGTGGTGGTGATCGACCCGATCGACGGATCGACCAACGCCGCCCAAGGCATTGCGTGGTTCGCGACCTCGTTGTGCGCTGTAGACCGGGACGGGCCACGCGCCGCGCTGGTGGTTAACCAGGCGAGCGGTGTTCGATTCCACGCGCTGCGAGGCGGCGGGGCGTGGCGCGACGGAACACCGATCCGTCCCTCGGGCTGCGCCGTGCTCGGTGACGCCATAATCGGGTTGTCGGGCTTACCTGACCGGCATTGGGGATGGCGCCAATTCAGGGTCCTGGGGGCGGCTGCACTTGACCTGTGCCTGGTCGCGAGCGGCGCGCTGGACGGATTCGTCGACTGTTCCCACGACGCCCATGGGGTGTGGGACTACGCCGGCGGGCTGTTGGTGTGTCGGGAGGCGGGAGCCGTCGTGTTCGATGCGCACGACCGCGAACTCGTAGTGCTCGAACACGGCGCGCGGCGCACTCCGATCGCGGCGGCGACGCCTGAATTAGGGCGCGCCTTCAACATGTTGCGAAAATCACTTGACGCGGGCTAGTGCCATGGCTGAGACTGAGAGTGCTGCCTTTCGCGGGCAGCGCTGTCCGACTAAATCCGATCAACGCCCGAGGAGGTGCGACATGATGAGAATCCGCCAAGAACGACCGTCGATGGCCCGCGCCCTCGCCGAAGTGTTGTCTGATTCGGCTACGTCGGGAATGTCGATGGTGGCTGATTCGGCTGGTCTTGGTAAAGGCTTGTTCGCACGTCTCGCAGCTGCGGCGGCCAATGTGGCCAAGGCAGCACCGGCGAATCCGGCCAAGGGCAACAAGTGCACGACGAGCCATACCTATCGCACTTTCTGGAACGTGCGGCATCTGGGTCAAAGTGGAGCGCCACCGGGAGAAAAAACCCCGGATAGCAACCCACTTCACCGCCCCAGAGGCCGCCGGTAACCCCGGCGGCTTCTTCGTTTCCCGGACCACTTTTCTCGTTGACTTCGTTTTGAACCCCTCCCTTTTACTGGAGACCAAGCCATGATCACTCCTGTTGCTACGTTCTTGTTCGCCCCACCCGGGTGGCTGGCCAGCGCCCGCTGCGCTGACGGTGCGGGTTCGCTGGTGAACCTGTTCTTCTCCGAAGACCTGAGCGAAATCGCCCGGGCCAAGGCCATCTGTAACAAGTGCTATGTCACGACCGACTGCCTCCGCGACGCCGTTGACCGGCGCGAGCCTTGGGGCGTCTGGGGCGGTGAGCTGCTTGTCAACGGCAAGGTCATCGCCAATAAGAGGCGCCGTGGCCGTCCGCCCAAGGTGGCTCGGCCCGAGATCGTCATCGACGAACTGGGTTACGCCACCGAAGTCGCGTAGCCCTGCGATTCGAGCAGTGTGTGAGTTGAGAGGAAGGCTTGACCTGCGGAAACGTTCGGGTCTAGGGCGGGCCGCGTCTCTCAACTCACACACCTCGGGCGCGGTGAGCGACTGATCGCCGAATGACGACCGAGGTTCACCGGCGCCGAGAGGGTTCGTCTGGCCGATAGGCTCACGGCCCTCGGGCGTTTAGCTCAGCTGGTTAGAGCGCTTCCCTTACAAGGAAGATGTCGGGGGTTCGAATCCCTCAACGCCCACCATCGTCTTCTCTTTCAAACCCCCGACCAATAGCGGTGTCACGCCCGATCCCGAAGATGCTGCACCTGTTAAAACCAGCTTTGACCTTGATGAGTCGTCTGTGTCGCCTTCGGCCGCAACCTCATCGAGGATTCGCTGCAGCTCAAGCTCGGACCTCACGGCCGCGGCCCGTCGAATCTCGTCGCCGAGCAAAGTCTCGAACGGCTCCTCGAGTTCTCCAATCACTTCATAGTGGTCGTCAATGAGGAGGCGTCTGAAAAAT
>JANYDT010000042.1 GCA_025359845.1 Acidimicrobiia bacterium | reverse complement strand
AAAACTCTCACTCCAATTGCCACACGTCACTCCAAATGCCACGCAACCGCCAACTTGCGCGCCGCACATTCCCGCGGCGTCTGCGTGCTCGGGCCCGAGCCGGCGAGAGTCGGCAGTAGCGTCGCCATGGTGAGCGAGACTGCAGTCGCAACCGCCGTCGCCGTGGTCAGGGCCGAAGCTCGGGCGTGGTTGGCCGACAACTGGAGTGCGACCATGCCCAGGGCGGCGTGGCTCGAGCGCGTCGTCGACGCCGGATGGGCCGCGCCCACGTGGTCCCCGGAGTGGCATGGCCGGGGTGCGGCGGGCGCGTCGGCGAAAGCCATCGCCGAAGAGTTCGCGCGAGTAGGGGCGCCGGGCACCGCCCAAGATCTTCACAACCTCTGGGCCAACACGCTGCTCGCGTACGGAAGCCACGAGCTCAAACAGAAACTGATTCGTCCGCTCCTGCTCGATCAGGTGGTGATGTGCCTGCTCTACAGCGAGCCCGGCGCCGGCTCCGACCTCGCCGGGCTGCAGACTCGGGCCGACCGCGACGGCGACGAGTGGATCATCAACGGCCAGAAGGTGTGGACGTCCAACGCCGCCAAAGCCGAGTACGGCATGCTGATCGCTCGCACCGACTGGGATGTGCCCAAGCACCGCGGCATCACGTTCTTCTGGTTTCCGATGCGCCAGCCCGGTGTCGAGGTCCGTCCGATCAAGCAGATAACCGGCGAGGCCCATTTCAACGAGGTGTTCATTACCGATGCCCGCGTTAGCAACGCCAACGTGCTCGGCGCGGCCAACGACGGATGGCGGGTACTCCAAACCGCCCTCGCGTACGAGCGGTCGGTGATGGGCGACATGGCGCGAGGACCGAGAGGTGGCGTCATAGTCGAGCAGGGAGCCCGCCCCGACCCCACCGTCAACACCGAACCAGCCGCGGCCGCGGTAGGAGGAGCCGATTTCGACTTGGTTGCACTGGCGAAGTCACGGGGCGTGAACGGTGACCCGTCCATCCGCCAAGCCATCACCTACGTGCATTCCCTGCGCATGGTCAACCGATGGAACGCGCAGCGGGCCAAAGCGCAGTTGGAGCAGGGCACGTCCTCGCCCATCCTTTCGCTCGGCAAACTCGCCATGTCTCGTATCCTCCATCTCGGCGCCAAAGTCCAAGGGCAGATCCTCGGGGCCGAGGCAATGCTGGACGGACGCGAGCACGTCGATGCGTCGGATGCGAACTTCCTCGCGCTCAACGCGTACTTCACATCCATCGGCGGGGGCACCGATCAGATTCAGCGCAACATCATCGCCGAGCGAGTACTCGGGCTCCCCAAGGAGCCAGAACCCGATCGCGAACTCCCGTTCCGCGACGTCCGCAAGGCCACCGTCACCCGGGCTTAACGCACGCTCCGCGACCCCTATCCGGCGGTTTGAGCAGTCAGTTCAGAAGGATCGCGTCGGTCGGAGCGAAATCGTCGCTGAGGGTGGGTACGTCGTCGGACGGAATGACTTTGTCATATCGGTCGCTTATTGCTTTGGTCAGAGTGGGCGCCGATGCCGGCCGTTCGGCGACCCATTCGGCCCGTAATTGTTCCTTAGATGGAAGCGGCTTGAGCATCGCCACAATTTCGAGATTGCGTTCGCTCGCATCGGTCTCATCGGCTGACTCGATGAGCGGGTGCACAGTCACGCTCGGAAATACCGTTCGCTGCGTCCGCATCACCGATCGGAAGAGTTTCGAGCCTGGCCCCGAAAGCGAGCCGATCGAATTCATCACCACCACTCCGCCCGGATTGAGTCGCTTGCGCACCAATTCGAAGAACTCCTTGGTGGCGAGATGGAACGGAATGCCGTCGGAAAAGAACGCGTCAACCAGAATTACGTCGTACTTTTCGGTGACTCGTTGCAAGTAGTGCCGCCCGTCCTCGGCCGTAACCGGTAGCCGCTTGTCGTTCGGAAACCCGAACCATTGGCGGGCGACCTTCACGACCTCGGGGTCGAGTTCGACCGTGTGAATCGTTGCGTCGGGAAAGTCGTGCCACAGTCGCTTGGCGGCCGAGCCACCGCCCAGTCCTATCAGCAGCATACGTTTGGCACCCGGGTTGTACGCCCGCCCGAGGTGGAACAAGTCGGTGTATGCGAAGATGGTGCGGTACGGATCCTTCGGGTCCCACGCCGACTGAAAGAGGTTGTCGAAGCGCATGTAGCGGACGCCGAGTTGATCTTCGGCCACTAGCAAATGGTGGTATTGGGTGTCTTTTTGGTAGCGGATACGAAGGTTGTCGGGCACGAATGAATCGCGACTCTTTTGATTGCGAAGCCGGTAGATGGGCGACCAATTCTTGGCAGCAAAGCTAGACAACTTACCGCCAGTGGCCGGTGCCAAATCGATTCCAAGAACTGACACGGCCAAGGTCAACGCCAGACCTACATAGCTCCATCGAAGGAGTTTCTGCGAAATAGCGACGAGCGTCGTGACTCCCAATAATGCTGCGGCTGAATAAGCCAGGAGCTGTTGCGTTCCGAACGTCGGCACCAGCCAAAAGGCGGTGAGAAAACATCCGGCAATGCTCCCGGCAGTCGAAACGCTGAAGAGGTTGCCGGCCGTGCGTCCCAGATTGGCAAGTTGCTGTGTGCGCAGTCGAACGGCGATCGGGGTTACCGCCGCCAACACGACACTCATGGGCCCGAACAGAGCGACCGCGGCCAGAAACGGACTGGCCCGCGGCCCTGGGTCCCAAGCCAGAATGACTCGTAGGATGGGCTCATCAAGCACGGGTATGAGAGCCACCAGGGTGGCCCCGACGATTAACACAGCGACGAGAAGCGAAGGTTTCGGACTGCGGTCGGCGACCCGTCCTCCGATGGCGTACCCAGCGGCGAGCCCGGCCAACACCACACCGATGAGCGAGCCCCACACGTAAAGACTGGAGCCGAAGTAGGGCGCCATCACCCGGCTGGCTGCGATCTCGACCCCGAGCAGCAGCGCGCCCGAGGCGAACACCGCCGCCGTGATCGGACGATTGACGGGGGCGGGCTCCGAGGAAGTGTCCGACATGGATGGAGTCTCGCCGACGAGTCCGCTGGGAGCGAACGCGCCCCACGGGCCGCCGGAAGTCACTTGACCGAGCGGGTACCCTTGGCGCCGATGACCCCTGTCGATGAGTGGCGCGAAGACTTGGCGGCCTGGGGTATTCCGGAAGCGATCCTGACTCAGGCCCCCGAGTCGCCGTGGTCCCACGACCCGGCCGCGTTCGCCGCCGATGACACCATCGACCGCGACTCGATCAGCAACCTAAGGGCTCTTGAGGGGCTTGGCGCCGGCGGGACGGTCCTAGACGTGGGGTGCGGCGGAGGCCGGTCTTCATTCGGCCTAGTGCCGCCGGCGACCGAATTGATCGGAGTTGACGCCAGCGCCTCGATGTTGGCCAGTTTTCGAGAATCGGCACAGCGTTTGGGGGTGGCCGCGCAGGGGGTGGAGGGGAAATGGCCTGAAGTGGCCGGCCAGGTAGGCAAGGTCGATGTGGTCGTGTGCCATCACGTCCTCTACAACGTGGCCGAGATCGAGCCGTTTGTACGGGCCCTGCATGCCCACGCCCGACGCCGCGTCGTCATCGAGATCACGACGGCGCACCCGCAGTCGGCGTTCGCGCCGGCGTGGTGGCATTTCTGGGCGATCAATCGCCCGACCCGTCCGACGGCCGAGACCGCCACAGAAGTGATCCGCTCGATGGGTTTTGATGTAACTGTCGAGATCGGTCCCCGACCACCGATGGCCCGCGCCGCGGCCGACCTGGCGCGCCAGATCCCGAGCCTACGGCGGCGCCTTTGCCTGGCGTCGAATCGCGACCCGGAACTCGAGACCTGGCTGCGGGCCAATCCCATCGACCTTGGCGACCGCCGAAGCGCGACGCTTTGGTGGGACGTCTCGTGAGCGGCGACCACGACGGCGAAGGCTCAACCCTTGGCCGTCGGCACGCGGCGCCGTGGGGCTTTCTTGGTCGCCGTCCCATTGCTCGTCTGGAGGGCCTTTCATGAACGGTTCCGCTATCGCACTGGTTGGATCGGGCGAGTTCTTGCCCGTGATGGCACCCGTCGACGTGCATCTGCTGGAGGGACGGGCCCGGCGCGTGGCGGTCATTCCCATGGCATCGGCCCGCGATGGTGTCGCCCGCGTGCAGTACTGGATTGACTTGGGTGTCGCCCACTACCGATCGCTCGACGCCGAAATCGTCGCGGTGGCGGCCCTCAACCGGGCCGATGCCGACGACCCCGAAATGGCGGCACGGATCGAAGGCTGCGGGCTCATCTATCTCTCCGGCGGCAACCCTGGGTATCTGGCCGCTACCCTCGCCGGCACGTTGTTGTGGTCAACCATTGTTGACGCCGTTGGCAATGGAGCGGCCGTCGCCGGTTGTTCGGCCGGGGCCATGGCCCTCACCGAGTTGTCACCCGATGTTGACGACCGCACCCACATGGGACCGGGGCTGCGTCACGTTCCCGGACTGTGCGTGATTCCCCATTTCGACAAGATCAGCGGCTGGGTTCCTGGCATCATTGATCGCTACCTGGCCGCGTGTCCTCCGGGGTGTCGCGTTATCGGGATCGACGAAGACACGGCGTTGGTGGACGGACCGGAGCCCGGACGCTGGACGGTGATGGGCCGCCAAGCGGTGCACGTGCTGGGCGTCGACGGATCGGCGCAAATCCTGCGCGCCGGCGAAGAGTTTCATGATCCGAGCGGCTTGGCCTCGACCAAACCCGGCTTGTGACTTATGCAATTTTGTTTCGCCTCAGGACACTCGCTCATCTATGGAGTAGTGGTCGGAGCGGGCGGACCCTTACCGCCATTCACACGACGGTGGCGACCTTCGGATTGGTAATCGCCACGCCTTCAGGCGTGATCACCCCTGTAGTACGAGCCGTGTCGGCCGGTTACCTCGTGCGGACGCCCTGTGGCAACACCTCCATCGTGGCCACCGGCACGAAACTGGGGCGTCCGTCCGTGGTGCTCGACCCCGGCCACGGGGGCGACGAACAAGGTGCTGTCGGTCCGGCCGGTCTCGCCGAGAAGTCGGTGAATCTGGCCGTCGCCAAAGCCGCGCAGATCGCCCTCGAAGGGGCCGGCTACCCGACGGTGCTGACCCGCACGTCCGACTATCGGCTCACGCTTGCGAGCCGCGCCGCAATAGTCAACGCGCTGCGGCCCCGGGTGTTCGTGTCGATCCACCACAACGCCGATCCTGACGGTCCCCACAACGGCCCCGGCTCGGAGACGTACTACCAGCTCCGGTCCAAGGTGAGCCGCCGCCTGGCCGGTCTCCTCTACGAAGACGTGGTCGCCGCACTGGCCCCGATCAACGCGTCCTGGGTGGGCGATACCGACGCCGGGGCCAAGGTGCGCGTCGGACGGGAGGGCCACGATTACTATTCGATCCTGCGCAACGCGACGGCGCCGGCCGCGCTGGTCGAGTTGGCCTTCATAACCAATGCGCCCGAAGAGCAGTTGCTGGCCCGACCCGATGTGCAGCAACGCGAAGGGGAGGCGATCGCGCACGCCATAGTCCGGTCCTTTACCACCGTCGACCCAGGGAGCGGCTACGTCGACGCCTACCCCCGCAACAAGAACGCCGGTCCGGGCGGCGGTGCAAGCGGTTGCGTCGATCCACCCCTGGGTTAGTGTCCTGTGCCGACACTAGGAGGGGGCGTCTAATGTGAGCCGACGTGCGCGCCTTGCTGTCCGTCTACGACAAAACCGGTCTCCTGGAGCTGGCTGATGGCTTGACGGCGCTCGGGTGGGAGCTGGTGTCTTCGGGCGGAACCTCAGCCGCCCTGCGGGATCGCGGGATCGCCCACACGCAGGTCGACGAGATGACCGGATTTCCAGAAATGATGGACGGGCGGCTCAAGACCCTTCATCCCAAAGTGCACGGCGGCATCCTCGCCGATCGCGCCAAACCCGCCCATCTTGCCGCCGCCGAGGAACACGGGATCGCCCTGATCGACCTCGTCGTGTGCAATCTTTACCCGTTCACGAGCAAGCCGAGCGTCGAGCTGATCGACATCGGCGGGCCCACCATGGTGCGCTCGGCGGCCAAGAACTTCGCCGCCGTCGCCAGCGTCGTCGATCCGGCCGACTACGTCGCGGTACTGAGCGAGTTGCGCGCCAACGGGGCCGTGAGCGACAAAAGCCGGCTGCGACTCGCGTCCAAGGCGTTCGCTCACACTGCTTCGTACGATTCGGCCATCGCCAATTGGTTTGTCAGCCAGACCGAGCCCGAAACCGCGATGCCATCGACCATTCACCTTTCGCTCGAACACGCTCAGGGGCTGCGCTACGGCGAGAATCCGCATCAGCAGGGCGCCCGATACCGTTTCGAGGGCGAGCACAGTTGGTGGGATGACGCCGTACAACACGGGGGTAAGGCACTGAGCTACCTCAACGTGTATGACGCCGACGCGGCCTGGCGGCTCGTGCATGAGCTAGGAGACGAACCGGCCGTCGCGATCATCAAACATGCCAACCCGTGTGGTGCGGCGCTCGCCACCGACATCGCTACGGCCTACCGACTCGCTCACCTTTGCGATCCGGTTTCGGCGTTCGGCGGGATCGTAGCCGCCAACCGCACCGTCAATAAGGCCTTGGCCGACGCCCTGGCGCCGGTGTTCACCGAGGTACTGGTGGCGCCTGGCTACGAGCCCGAAGCCCTCTCCATTCTGTTGGCCAAGAAGAACATGCGCGTTCTCACCGCGACCGCCCCGACTCGTCCACGCTTCGAATTTCGAAGCGTGGACGGGGGCCTATTGGTGCAGCAACCCGACGACGTCAGCGAGGATGTGGAGCGACGCGGTGAGTGGAGGGTCGTCACCAAGGTGGCGCCGACCACGGCCCAGTGGCGCGATATCGAGTTGGCCTGGCGGGTCAGCGCCAGTGTGTCGTCGAACGCCATCGTGATCGTCAACGAACGTCAGGCGATCGGAATCGGAGCTGGCCAGCAGAACCGGGTGGATTCGGCCGAGATCGCCGTGCGCAAGGCCGGGGATCGCGCTCGCGGCGGCGCCTGCGGGAGCGACGCGTTCTTTCCGTTCCGCGACGGGCTCGATCTCGTTGCCGCCTCCGGGGTGGCCTGTATCGTGCAGCCTGGCGGATCGGTTCGCGACGCAGAGGTCATCGCCGCGGCCGACGAGCACGGTATCGCGATGGTCTTCACCGGCGCCCGCCACTTCCGCCACTGACCGATCCGCCGCGCCCGGCCCAACTCTCCTCGCCCGGCACCGGAACTGGGGCACCGATCGTCCGACTCGCGTGCAAGAATTCACGGCGATGACGAGCAACCGCATCGACGAAAAACTCAAAGCCGGGCCGACTCTGAGCTTCGAGTTCTTTCCACCCAAGACCCCCGAGGCCCAGGCCACGCTCGTGCGCACGCTGCGCGAACTCGAAACCCTCGACCCGAGTTTCGTATCGGTCACCTACGGCGCCGGAGGATCGACACGCGAGACCACCCACGAACTCGTGGTCGGCATGGCCCGCACTACGTCGCTGGTGCCGATGGCCCACCTCACGTGCGTGGGCCACTCCCGCCTTGATCTAGCCGAAATTCTGGTCCGTTACGCCCGCGCCGGAATAACCAATCTTATGGCGCTCGGCGGCGACCCGCCGGCCGGATCGTCGCTGCCGAACTCGGAGCTGCACCACGCGTATGAACTCGTCGAACTAGCCAGGGCCATCCACCCGTTCTCAATCGGCGTCGCCGCCCATCCCGAGGTGCACCCTCACTCGCCCGACCGAGCTACCGATCGCAAACACCTGGCCGCCAAGCTCGTCCACGCCGACTTCGCCATAACCCAGTTCTTCTTTCGGGTCGACGACTATGTGAGCCTGATCGACGACCTTGGAGACCATGGTATCGACAAGCCCGTGATTCCGGGCATTATGCCCATCACCAATCTCGCCTCGGTTGCTCGCATGGCTCAGATGTCGGGGGCATCGGTGCCCTCCAACGTGACGGGTCCGTTGGAGCGAGCGGCGCGCCACGGGCCCGACGAGGTGCGTAAGGTCGGCGTCGAGCTGGCGATTGAATTCTGCCGCGGCCTGCTCGCGGCCGGCGCCCCCGGCTTGCACTTCTATACCCTCAATCGCTCCACGGCAACCCGCGAGATCGCCGCCGCGCTCGGGTTATCGCCCGCGGCCTAAGCCCGCGTAGGCTCGCCGACCATGTCGAAGAGCCCCGTCCATGTCACCGTAACCGGCGCTGCCGGTCAGATCGGTTACTCGCTCCTATTCCGTATCGCCTCGGGTGCCCTCCTCGGCCCCGACCAGCCTGTCGTGTTGCGGCTGCTCGAGATCGAGCCGGCCATGGGGTCGCTCGAAGGCGTCGTGATGGAACTCGATGATTGCGCCTTCCCTCTGCTCACCGACATCGTTGCGACGAGCGACCGAAAGGTCGCGTTCGACGGCACCAATTGGGCCATGCTCGTAGGCTCGGTTCCTCGCAAGGACGGCATGGAGCGCGCCGACCTGCTCAACATCAACGGTGGCATCTTCGGTCCTCAAGGCCAGGCCATCAATGCCCATGCGGCCAAGGACGTGCGGGTGCTGGTGGTCGGCAACCCGTGCAACACCAACTGCCTCATCGCCCAGCGAAACGCCCCTGACGTGCCGGCCGATCGGTTCTTCGCCATGACCCGCCTCGACCAGAACAGGGCGCAGGCGCAGTTGGCCAAGAAGGCCGGAGTGCCCATCAGCGCCGTCAAACACGTCACCATCTGGGGCAACCATTCGGCCACGCAGTATCCCGACGCCCGCAACGCCACGATCGGCGGAAAGAAGGCGTTCGACGCGATCAACGATCACGAGTGGCTCGACGGCGACTTCATCAAGACCGTCCAGCAGCGCGGCGCGGCCGTGATCAAGGCACGAGGCCTCTCGTCAGCGGCCAGCGCGGCCAACGCCGCCATCGATTCGGTCAACAGCATTTGGCGTAAGACCGAGGCTGGCGACGCGGCCAGCCTCGCGGTGGTCAGCCGGGGCGAATACGGCATGCCCGAAGGCCTGGTGTTCGGGTTTCCGGTCCTGAGTGATGGCACGGCCTGGAAGGTCGAGGAAGGCCTCCCGCTCGACGATTTCGCCAAGGAGAAGATCCGCATCACCCGCGAAGAACTCGAAGCCGAAAAGGCCCTCGTAGCGTCCCTCCTTGGCTGAGTCAAACGAAGTAGGGTCCTCACCATGGCAAGTATCAACAAGTTCGTAGACAAGGCCTACGAGGGTAAAGAATTCGCCGAATTGGTCAATGCGCCAGTAGATGCGCTTCAGGGCGTAAGCGCGGCCGACAGTGCGGCGCTCCTGGCCGCGTTGAACATCAAGACGATCGGCGATCTTGCGACCAACAAGTTCGTGCTTTGGGCGCAAGCCATCAACGCCTTGTCGAAGTAGATCGTCCGGCGACCGGCGCGTGACGGTCACCGACTGGAATCCCGTTCTACGGGGCGAGTTCGCGAAGGACTACTGGGCGCCGTTGCAGGCTTTCGTAGCGGCTGAACGGGCCGCTGGACAGGTGTTTCCCCCCGAAG
>JANYDT010000003.1 GCA_025359845.1 Acidimicrobiia bacterium | reverse complement strand
GGCCCGCTACGAGCTCTTCGGTTCGATATCGCCTCGGCAACCTACTGGAGAACGATGGAAACGAGTTTGCGCAGCGCCGGAGTTGCTGACGGGGGGACGGTGATTCCGTATTATGAAAACAGCGGGACACTGGTTCTCGTCAACGCGCTCGGGCCCGGTACCGGCTGGATAGGCGGCGGCTGGAGCGCTGCCGATCTTCCGAGCGCGGCGAAAAACGTAACTGAATACTGTCGGGTGGCGCGGCCCCAACGGCTGGCCATAGTGTTGCGTTCATCGGTCGCGTTGCCCCCGCCGCTGTCGGAGGCTTTGGCTGGGTGCGGTGTCAAGTATCCCTCCGAATTCACTACCGTCGCCAGCGTGTTCAATCCCTCATCGGGGGCCAACGATCTGGTGCTGAAACGTACGGCTGCATGAGGCCACTCGTATCCAGGTCGGAATGTCGATTCGGGTCGCTCCAATCCGAAGCGACGCCTTCGACAGGGCGGTGCCTGGCGAACACGAGGCGGTCAAGGACGAAGTAGCGTCCGACCCATACCAAGACCATGGCCGAAATCACAGAAATGTTGACGATGCCAGCCCGAATGAGGTTGCTCGTAACCCGGGTTCGGGTCAAGCGAGTCACCAAGGTCAGCACCGCTGAACTCACGAAGAGTTGGGCGAGGCTCGTGGCCGTGAACGCCGGCAGACCCTTCTGCCACGGCACCCGACTGTGAGCCCAGATGTATGTCGCCGTGATCAGATATGCGGGAATGATCGTCACGCCGAACGACACAAGGTTGGCCGAAAAGGGAGCCCACCCAAACACGGCCACTCCCAGAAAAATTAACACCTGTCCGGCGGCAACCTGCGGGAGGGCGGCCAGAACGTATCGTCGTTGAGTCTCATCAAATGCTCGCCATCGAGCGCCCAGACCGATCGATTTCATGGCTACGAGGGTACACGGGGCCGAGTCCGCGGCAGGCCCTTCCTCCTTCTCTACGGACCGCGTGTCTTGTGCAAAGATGTCGTGTGCCTACAGTGTTCGAACTGGCGAGTCAGAGTGGCGTACGGTGCAATCGCATTGTCAATGGAGAGCTGCGATGAAACCTACAGCGATCAAACCAACCCACCAAGAAGTAACCGAAGCCAACGTCGCGGTTCACAGTACGGCGGCCGCGACCTACGACCTTGATGAGCCGCATTTTCGGCCGGAGAGCAGACTTCGGGTGCGACAGAATTTGGAGCGAATGTTCCCTTCGGGCGGCGGTCGCATGCTCGACGTGGGTTGCGGGACGGGCTTTCTGAGCTTCGTGGCTGACGGACTCTTCGACACGATCTGTGGCATCGATGCGACGCCGGCGATGGTGCAGGTCGCCCGGGCCCGGCCCATGAAATCGAAGGCCACCTTCCTGATCACCGACGTCCTTGAGTTCGTGCCTGATGGAGCGCCGTTCGATCTCGTGGCCGGGTACGCTTTTCTTCATCACCTGGTTGACCCGATGCCGGTTTTACGCAAGGCGTGGGACTGGTTAGCTCCGCGCGGGCAGATGTACTTCGATCTCGAACCGAACCTCAAGTTCTGGAGCGCACTTGAGAGTGTGTCATTCTCCGATCGAGAGAATTCCTCGGCTGCGCTGCGACGCGAACTGGCCTCGAACAGAGGCGATGCCGAGGCTGAGCGGTATGGAATTGACGAGGGCGTCTTTGCGCTGGCTGAGTACGGCAAGAAAGTGGCCGGGGGGTTCGACCTAGATGCCGCACGAGACGTCTTGATTGGTCTGGGTGCGGTCGATTTTCAACCATTGTTTCATTGGTTCGTGGGTGAGGCCTTCCTCATCGGCAAAATGGCAACAATCGAAGGTTCCGAATCGGAACTTCGCTCGAGCATCGACGCGGTCTTGCAAGACGCGTTGCCGCTGAGCAGTGCCATGTTCAAGTATGTCGGGTTCACGTGTCGAAAGCCGGGCGGGGCGCAAGGGTGACGCCAGGCGTCATGGCCGTCGTGGGGGCGGGTTCGTTGGCTCACCAAGTCATAAACATCATGATGTCGGCGGGCACGCTGTCGTCGTCCGACTCCTTTGCGCTCTTCGACGATGGGCCGGATGTCGCAGCCGGGTTTGGTCAACGAGTGGTAAGCGTGCGACCGTTCTCGCATTGGGCGTCGAGCTCCGACTTCGACACGGCGGTTGTCGGCGTCGGCTACCGCCACCTCACCCGCCGCCTCGAAATTGTGCGCGCCTTGCGAGAGCGAGGAGTGGGGCTGCCCAACGCCGTCCATTCCAGCGCTGTGATCTGCGGGACGATGCCCGACGGCGCGGCAGTCTACATTTGGCCCCGTGCCACGGTTGATTTTGAGGCGACAATCGAGGAGGGGGCCATGATGCACGTCGGCGCGGTCGTGTGTCATGACTCGGTGCTCGGGGCGGCCAGCTACCTGAGCCCCGGAGCCCTTGTGTGCGGAAACGTCCACGTCGGGCAGCGCTGCTTCGTCGGTGCCGGTGCGGTTGTTCGTGATGGTGTCCGCATCGGCAATGACGTGGTCGTCGCTATGGCGGCCAGCGTCGTTTGCGATCTATCCGACGGGGTGCGGGCCGCCGGTTCTCCGGCGCGACTCGTGTCCGATTTGCGTCTCTAGTGTCGTGACCACAATCCTACGCCTCGTCACTTATCGTCTCTCAGCGAAGTCGCTGACCGTGGGCGTGCGTTTGTCGATGAGGCCGCGGTAAAATGCGTTGCGTCATTTTGCAACCGTCGTTCGTACCGTGGCGCGGAGTCTTTCGGCTGATTGCTAAAGCGGATCGATTTGTGTTCTATGACGATGTGCAATACGACAAGCACGGTTGGCGCAACCGGAATCGCGTTCTCGAGAATGCGGAACTGAAGTGGTTGACGATTCCGGTCCTCGGATCGACAGGAATTCTGCTGCGAGATGCCAAGATTGACTGGTCAGATTGGTGGGTCCGCAAGATGGAACGCCGTCTTCGTTCGCTCTACGGTGCGACTGAGTATGGGGAGAGCACCATCGAGTTGATGTGTCGGGCCCTCGCGGCCAGGCCCGATCGGCTGGTCGACCTGACCATTCCGCTCACGATCGAGATAGCGACCACGCTCGGGCTTGGCTCCTCCGACATGTTCGAAGTTTCAAGTACGATGCGCGTGGAGGGGGAAAGGACCGGTCGCCTTGTGGATATTTGCGCGAAGGTCGAGGCCACGGAGTATCTCTCTGGTCCATCGGCCAAGTCGTACCTCAATGAGTCGGAGTTCGAACATGTCGGCATCAAGGTCATTTGGGAGGACTACGGGTTTCCGTCCGAAGCGGCGCCGGCCATCGCTCATCAGAAACATCTTGACGAGGCATCCTCGATTCTCGACTTCTTGGCGGCGTCGTGGTCCGATGCGACTAAGTACATTTGCGAACCGGACGAGATCCGGGGAGTAGGCGCTCCGTGAAGGTTCCGTTCAACAAGCCCTACCTTCCCGAGACAGCCTTCGAGTTCATCCGGGAGGCCGGCCAACTCAACCACCTGTCGGGCGACGGCATCTTCACGCGTCGCGTCGAAGACTGGATGCGCTCGATGCTCGGGGTTGAGCATGTACTTCTGACGACCTCATGCACGTCGGCGTTGGAAATGGCAATGATCCTCACGGGAGTCGGCCCTGGCGACGAAGTGATCGTCCCGAGCTTCACGTTTGTATCTTGCGCCAATGCCGTCGTGCTGCGGGGGGCCACGCCGGTCTTCGCCGATGTCGACCCCGCGACCCTCTCGGTAACGCCCGAGACGATCGAACAAGCGGTGACGGAACGTACCCGCGTTGTCATGCCTGTTCACTACGCCGGCGTTGCTCCCCATATTGCTGAAGTGGTCGAGTTCTGTGAACAGCGCGGACTCAGTGTTATCGAAGACGCGGCGCACGCGTTTCTCGGCCGAACGGATAGCAAACCACTTGGTACGTTCGGCAATTTCGGCGCTTTCTCGTTCCATGAGACGAAAAATTTCTCGATGGGGGAGGGTGGAGCGCTAGTTGTCCGTTCTGACGCCGATTGCGATCGGGCCGAAATAATACGGGAGAAGGGTACGAATCGGCGTCAGTTCTTCAACGGGATCGTCGACAAGTACACGTGGGTCGATATCGGTTCTAGCTATGTTCCCTCAGAGATACTCGCCGCGGTATTGTGGGCGCAGTTTTCTGAAGCTGACACCATTCGAAGCCGTCGGGCAATGCTTTGGGAGCGATACGACAAGGCCCTACGTCCTTGGGCGGCGCAGCACGGTTTTACAACGCCGATCGTTCCAGCCAACAGCGAGCCGACGCACCATATCTACTATGTACTCGCCCCCGACTCAGCCACGCGCAATCGACTTCTGCACCGACTTCAGGCGCTAAGTATTGGTGCCGTCTTTCACTATTTGCCGTTGGAAGAGTCGGTCTTCGGGCAGCAGTTCCGGCGTCACCCGTGCCCGAACTCGACATCGGCGTCCGAACGGCTGGTTCGCCTGCCTCTTTTTCATACGATGACGCTTGACGAAATTGATTTCGTCATCGATTGCGTAACAGCGGAGCGGTCATGAAAACGGCAGCCGACAGCGGCGTCTATCACGAGCTTTCTGAGAGTATCCGAGATGTCGGCTACTTCATTCTCGCGTCGGGGCTGCACGACGCGGTGCTTGATGACCTTCGGAGAGCGTTGATCCAGGCGATTCGGCAGGAGACCGAGTGGCATGGTTCGAGTGATTACACCGACTACGGAATGGTCCTGGCGTGTCCGATGTACGACATCGCCTTCGCCGAGTTTCTCGCGGCCGATCCTATCTGGCAGGCCACCTCCGCGGTACTCGGAGAGCAGGCCATCGTATACGGGTATACGGCGTCGAGTCTGCCCCCTGGCGGATCCAACTATTCCCACCGAATCCACCGCGACTGCCCACGTTCGTTGTCATCGCAGCCCACCAATCTTGGACTGACATTCGCTCTTGATGATTTTACCGCTGATAACGGAGCGACGTGGTACGTGCCAGGATCCCATCGAGAAGCGGAGCCGCCCACTTCTGAGGAATTCACGCGCCGGGCGCAGCAACTGGTCGTACCTCGAGGCTCGGCGTTCTTCTTCGACGCACGGCTGTGGCACTCGGGGGGCTGGAATACCACTGATGATTGGCGCCATGCGCTCACCGTCAACTTCTGCCTGGGCTGGATGAAACAGCGGCTCGATCTACCACGCCTGCTCGGCGCCGGGTACCGCGCAATGATCTCCGAACGGGCCGCGCAACGCCTCGGCTTCGATTCACAGGTACCGGCCTCGTATTTTGAGTACTACCAGCCCGCTCACCGCCGGGGTTTTCGGCAGCCCGTCACGTGATTGGATCATTGGTCGTTCCCAGTCCCAGTCTCGTCGACCAGTCCGTGAGTGTCGTCGTGCCGGTCTACCGAAATGAGGCCACGGTGCGCGAACTCGTATCGCGCATCACGGCGGTTCTCGAAACCTACGCTCCACAGTTCGAAATAATTCTCGTGTGCGACGGCTCGCCTGACGACTCCTGGGCGGTCATTGAGGAGTGCGCGGCGCGTGACCCCCGAGTTCGGGGTGTCTTGCTGAGTCGAAATTTCGGACAGCACCGAGCGATTTCGGCCGGGTTCGATCGAGTCCGGTATGGCACTACCGTCCTGATGGACGGGGACTTGCAGGACTCGCCGGAGTCGATTCCTCTGCTCGTCGATGAGGTACGACGGGGATCTGACCTCGTGTTGACGCAGTATGGGGCCAATATGAAACAGCGAGTGACGTCTCGAATATACGCTCGGTTGATCGGGCGGTTGTTCTCCACGCGCCTTCCGGCTCGAATCGGCACATTTCGAGCTTTTTCTGATCGCTTTCGCCAGGCGATGCAACAACATCACGAACGACACATCATGTACGCCGCACTGATGGCGTCGTTGGGATTCAAAACCTCGATTGTTCCGGTGGAACGCAGCGATCGATCGGAAGGCCGGTCCTCTTACACTTTTCGAACCCGCATCAAGCTCGCCTTCGACGGGATTATTTCGAATTCTGACGCTCCTCACCGAGCGATGGTGGCGATCGGGGCCACGATTTCCGTTCTCAGCTTCTTGTACTTGTTGATTGTTCTGGGTCAGTCTTTTATAGGGGGCAGCGAATTGGCAGGAGGCGTCACCCTCGCGATCGCGATCTCGTTGGCCAGTCTGGGATTGGTACTGGCATCGCTGGGAATCATCGGGGCCTACGTCTTCCGGGTCTATCAAGAGGTCTTGGCACGACCGCGTTACCTGATTATGGAAGAAACTGAGAAGGACGGAACATGAACCTTCGCGAACGGTTGTTGTCGAAACCTGTTGTCTACAAGGCCTTCAAACGAGTCGTTCTTCCTAAGGGGAGCTTAGAGCGAATCGTCGTCGAGCACTATCTTGTGGCCGATGGCGCCAAGGTACTCGACCTCGGTTGTGGGTACGGCGACCTGGCCCGACATTTCAGTCCGAGGTGTTCGTATCTGGGCATCGACCACAACGCGCAGTACATCGAGAGAGCAAAGGTGCTCAACTCCTCCAACGGCGCTGTCTTCGAGGTCGCCGATTTGAGTGATCCGCTTGTCGCCAATGCTGGTCCGTTTGATTTGGTGATGATTTCGGGCGTTCTCCATCACCTGACTGATGACGTGGCGATGAAGCTCGCCGAGAAGGTGAAGAATGTGCTGTCTCGGACGGGCCGATTCGTCGCAATGGAGCCAGTCTTTTCCCCCGAGCAGGGTTTGATCGCCCGGCTCACCATTGCCGCTGACCGCGGTCGATACGCTCGCGACGAGGCCGGATATCGCGCGTTGGTGTCGCCGGCTTTTGTCGACCTCACCACATCGATTGTTCATGACGCACTACGGATCCCGTACACCCATATTGTTCTCAGCGCTTCGAACCAGTCGCGGCCATGAGCGCGCCCGTCGAATTGGCCAAGCAGTGCCTCGACGTGGGTCTGTACACCGCCGCCACCGAAGCGACCTTGGCCTTTTACCGCGACACCCTCGGGCTCCCGTATGAGGAGTTGCTGAAGGTGTCGAAGGGCAACCGGCAACATCGTCTCGGCCTGCGGGGCTCGGTGTTGAAGGTGAACGAGTCCCGTGATCCATTGCCCGCAGCTCCATCGGGGTTCCGCCGACTGATCATCGCCGATCCCCTTCTGGAGCAACCCGACTCTCATTTCGATCCCCAAGGGGTGCCCGTCGACCGGGTCTTGCCTGGCACCGAGGGAGTGACCGCCGTCGGGATCGTGATGGCGGTGGCCGACGTCCGCGCCCAGGTGCGCTTTCTCACCGACGGGCTGTGGGGCGACGCTCTCGGCCCCGTGTTGGCCAGCACGCCTCAGCCGCAACCCCAACGGGTGCGGATAGGCACGACCGTGCTGTTCATCGAAGAAGACCCGCTTGCCCCTACTTCGGTGCCCCAACGGGCTTTGGGATTTCGGTACGCGACCATTCAAGTGCGCGACGTCGCGAGCACCCACCGCCACCTCGTCTCGCTCGGCTTCGAGGAGGCAATGGCCCCCATGCGCTTGGGCGACACCGCGGCCATATCGTTCGTCCTCGACCCTGGGCGAAACTGGTGGGAGATTTCGCAGCGAGCCAACCTCACCGGTGCGTTACCCGACCTACCCAGAACCGAATTGCCCACCGCCGATTAGGCGGGCGTCGGCCGTCTAACTCCACGACGGACTCGACGCCACCCACCCTCCACAGAGCCTCGTGTGAAGGCCGCGGCAAGCGTTGCGCAGAAGCGGTACCCTGACGCGCAACCCACCGAGGAGGTACTGATCGTGACCGCAATCGAAGCGACTGAGCGGGCGTCGGGCTCGCGCCACCCGAGACGGCAACGCCCCATTTATGAACGCCGTCGCCATGGCTGACCCCGAGGTGCTCGACCTTCTGCGTCGGTCGCAGTTCGTGTTCGAAGGCTCGGTAACCGGGGTTGAACGATCGACAGTGCCCGACATCGCCGCTGATCACGACTCAGTAGTTCTAAGGGTTGACCGGGTGTTGCACTCGCCCGCAGCGTTGTCGAAGTTGACCGGGTCAGAGGTCACCGTCCAACTCCTGCCCGGCTCCGCTCGCCTCGGGCTCAACGAAACCACCGTGCTGTTCACGACCGCAGTGGCATTCGGGCAGGGCATCTTGGTCGCCGAAGTGGGCCGCACCACGCCCGAGATCGTAGGGGGCATGAGCATGGCCGCCGGCGCTATGGCGGTACTGCCCGGCGCTCGGTCAGGACGGGCCCATCCCGTCCTCGACGCGGCCCACGAACTGGCCGACGAGCAGCTCCGAGGGCACTTTGACGATGTTGCGGCCGCCGTCATCGGGCGGGTCGTCAGCCTCCAGAAGGCCGGCCCGGTCGTGGCCAACGAGCACGACCCCGATTGGTGGAAAGCCACTATCAAGGTCGATCACGTCGAGAAGGGCACCGTGGCGGGTCGCGTCGGCGTGCTCTATCCCAACTCCTCCGACGTGCAATGGGCCCGGGTACCCAAGCCTCGGGCCGGTCAAGACGGGCTGTGGCTCCTCCACGACACCCCGCCCGAGCGGGTCGATCTCGCTCCCTACAGCTTGCTCGACGCCGACGACCTGAAGCCGACCGACCAACTCGATCGCCTCGCCGGAGGAGGTCACTGATGCTCGTTCGTCTGGTCAACCTCATTCCGGCGTCGTTGTCAGGCGAAGCCAGCCAAGACAGCGAACCCAATATTGCCGTCAACCCCCAAAAGCCAACCGATATGGTCGCCACGGCATTCACGCCCGACCCGTTCCACGGGCCCAACGCGCCGATCTATGTGAGCACCGACGGCGGTCAAACCTGGTCGCTGCGAAATGTCGTGCCCGGCAATGGCTCCTTCGGAACCGGTGACATCAGCGTGGGCTTCGCCGGGAGCGGCGCCATGCTTTATTGCGGCATCTTGTCGGCCAACGCTCCAGCGAATAAGACCCGGCTGCAAATTCTGCGGACGAGCAACTTTCTGTCGGTGGCCACCATGCCGGTCCTCGTCGACCGTCTCGGGGTTGATCAGCCTTGGGTCGTGGCCGGAACCGTCATGGTCGGTGCGGCTGCGCATGATCGCGTGTACATCGGCAACAACGACTTCGCCGCTCCGAACGGCCAGACGGCAACCGTCGACATGTCTCTCGACGCCGCCACCGCCGTTGCCCCGGCTGGGTTCTCGGCCAAACGCATTGAGCGGGCCGCAACATCGGGTCAAGACGGTCCGCCGATCCGAATTGCGCTTCATGGCGACGGCACCATCTACGTTGTCCATCAGCGCTGGACGGGTGCTACGGGCAACAACGTAAAAATGGAAGTCGTCGTCACTCGCGATGACGGCTGGGCCAGCGGCGCCAACCCATTCTCGGCCCTGGCCGACGGTGCCAACGGTTCGATTGGCCAACGGGTCGTCAAAGGACGAACGATCGTCTGGAACGCCATCATGGGCCAAGAACGCCTCGGAGCCGACAGTGCGATCGCCGTCGACCCGACGAATAGCGCGGTCGTGTATGTCGCGTGGGGTGACCGGCTCAGCGCGTCGAAACCGTGGACTATTCATGTCGGGCGGTCGGTTGATAAGGGGCAGACGTGGCCCAAGAAAGACCTCCGCACCTTGGTGAACGCCAAGAACCCGTGTCTTGCGGTAAACACCGACGGCGTCGTCGGATTTCTCTACCAACAACTCGCCGGTACGGGCTCGGTGCAGCGCTGGGTCACGGCGTTTGAGGTCTGGCCCGCGGCTGGGCCCGACAGTGCGGCGCCTACCATATTGCACACGGCGTTGGCGGCCGAACCCGTCGCGTCGTTTCATCCTTATCTCGGCGATTACGCCCGAGTGGTTTCGGTCGGCAAAGATTTCTTCGGCGTCTTTTCGGGTAACAATCACGCCGATGCCGCCAATTTTCCAAATGGCGTTACCTACCAACGCAACGTTGATTGGGCCAATCGACGGCTACTGGATCTCGATGGGGTCTCGGCCGTGCCCGACTCCATCGATCCATTCTTTTTCCATTGGACCGCCTAGCTAGGCACACAGAGGAGACGAATCGTGGATCATCGAGCATTGTCAAGGCGTTTTTGGTTTTCTTCAAGTCTCGCCGTCGTCACGGGTTTCATTCTGGTGCTCACCTTGGCGTGGCCGCGCTGGATCGAAGAGGGGTTCGGAGTCGACCCCGACGGGGGTAGCGGGGCGACCGAATGGGGCATTGTTACGGGATTGCTAGTCGTCACGATCCTTTTGAGCGTGGCCGCTCGCCGGGAACGGCGGCGGTGTCTGGCGCAGGCATGAGCGCACGCCGCAACCCATGATGATCGGGGTCTTGGGGCTTCCGGCCCGGTGCCAGTAGCATGCCCCCTCGTTCACATTGACGTTGCTTCGAAGGAGACACAGATGGTTGGTGGCGCACTCAA
>JANYDT010000244.1 GCA_025359845.1 Acidimicrobiia bacterium | reverse complement strand
CTCCCTATGCGGCGCAGATGACGACCTCGACATGCGCTCAAGAATCTCCCGCTGACCATCAGACATCTTCAAAGCAAGGCTCGGCGCACGCACACCCAGACACTACCACAATCACCGATTATTTACGAGACACTACACTAGATGAGTCTCGCGGTGATAATGGCGAGCCTTCAGCGACCGACTTTTTAGCTTTTGAACTTCCATCGGTGATCGATCGTTTTGCGACGGCGTTCGATGATCTGCCGGAAATTCTGCAAGGATTTTCGGCTGGACGGATGGTCATCGCGCCAGGCGTGCTGGTCCGCAGCCTTGCCGTCTTCCGGCTTTTGATTTCGGACGACGCTATCGAGCTTATTGGCATTGAACTCGACCTGGACTGGTGACCATCTGCGCCACGCGGGCGTTTTCCCCGATCCGGGCCCAGCATCCGTTTTCTGCTGATTTCAAGATCATCAAGGCTCGGTGGGCAAATTTCGCCGTCTTTCGGTTTCGAAGGGGCAGAAGTACCCACCCAAGGATGGTGGCGGGCTAAGACCTATCCAGTTTCAATCCGAGTTGTGCGAGCAGCGTGCGGCGGCGAACTCCGGTCTTGTCGCGGATGCGGTCGAGGTGCCCGCGCACGCCCGAAACGGAGATATACATCTTTTCGCCGATCTCGACGTCGGTCAGCCCCTTGGCGAGCCACTTGAGCACCTCGACCTCTCGTTTCGACAAGTCCAACGCCGACTTTCCTTTGGCGCTCTGCAGCAGGTACGACGCGAGCGTCGGAGAGACGTAGGTCATCCCGTTGGCGATAGCTCGAACCGCAGCCGTGATCTCGCTCGGCTCCGACGACTTGGTCAGGTACCCGCTGGCTCCGGCCCCCATGGCGTCGACTACCGACTCTCGCTCCCCCTGGGCGGACACCACCAGTATTTTCATACCGCGTTTACACAGGTGCTCGACGGCTTGGCCGCCTCGCATGCCCGGCAGTCCGAGATCCAAGATGACCACGGCCGGCAACTCCGTCACCCTGGCATCGAAGTCTTCGACCGACTCCGCGGTGAGGGCGAGCACCATGTCGTCGACATTGACAGCTTGGGCCAAGCCCTGACGAAACACCGGGTGGTCATCGATCACCGCAATCGATATGGTCACGAGATCATCCTAATGAGCGTTGCGGCACCCTCACGCGGCCGCACATGCCATCACGCTCACTGGGGCATTCGGAGCGTGACGGTGGTCCCCACGCCTGGGGTCGACGTCACTTCGGCCGATCCGCCGGCATCGTCGAGACGGCGGTAGATCGACTCCGTGACCCCGAAGCCACTTCTCGGCTGGGCGATATCGAAGCCCCGTCCGTGATCGCGGACCTCGACAACCACGAACGTCGCATCGGTGAGCATGCGCACGTCCGCGGTGGCCACGCCGGCGTGCTTGTGGGCATTGATCAAAGCCTCGTGCGTCGCATCGTTGAGCACCTCGACGCTCGACCTCCGACACGGCACTCCACGATTGTCGCACTCCAGTCGAACGTCGAGGCCGATGAGTGCGAATTCGATTCTCAACGCGTCGAGGGCATCGGCCAGACCGCCTTCTCCGGCGAGACCGCCGCCGGCCAAGACCCGCGTGAGGCGATCGATCTCGAACTGGATTCGGCGCAGCAACAGATCAGCGTCGACCTCCCACGACCCCGCAACCGTCTCCAGCACCTGCAACGCCGAGTCGTGGAGGAGCCGGAACTGGTTGACCTTTTCGACCTCGGCGGCGTTGCGCTCGGCTCCTTCGACGGCCTCGGCCTTCGCCGCGTCCAACTCCTTGGCTTGGGCCCTAAGGCCGCGGCCGAGGTCGCCGCCGACACCGTAGAACACCGCGCCGGCCGCCATCTCGCTGTAGCGCTGGCCGCGGACGACGACACCGCCCCGGTCGAGTGCGTGGTTCGATGTCGTCGCCACGTACGTCGCCACCCATGACGCCATGGCAGATTTCGACTGCCGGGCGTCACCGTTGCCGAAACTGGTCCAGGCTCCGGTGAGCAGCCCATAGACCTGCGACCACCGGGGATCGGGCGGCAGCCGGCGGGTACCCCAACTGGCCGCCTCGCCGAGCAATGCAAGGTCGGCCACCAGCACGTCGGCCCAATGCACCGCACGATCCTGCGCGCTTCCTCTCCGCCACGTTCGGGCCGCAGCCCACGCCGACTCCGCAGCCATGACGGTCACGGCCGCGTACAGCGGCACGGGGTTTTTTACCCCGCGGCGGACCGCTCCCGTCCCCACGAGAAGCTGTGCGCCGGCCATCGCTCGTGCCGCCGTCACGACCCGGATGATGATGCGTTCAAGGCGTTCGGCGGCGGCGTTCTCACCGGCCCGGTCATCGGCAACGCGCGGCATGAGCGGCCCTTCACCCGCCGACACGAAGCGTGAACAGTGACGACCCGGCGCGTCCTGACTCGACAGTCAACGAACCCCCCGCACCGCTCAGGGTGGCAGCGAGCGCAAGCGTCAGGTGCGGTGCTCCAGGCCGGTGGCCGGCCGGGTCACGCATACTGAGTTCGAGACCTTCATCGCAGCCGAGGGCAACCACGATGCGGCCTCCGCCCTCGACCAACTTGGTTGACGCCGGCGACTCACGGAGGTCCGCGGCTTCGCCCAGAAGAGCATCGAGGACGTCACACACCATGTCGCTCGCGGCCATGCTCAGTTCCGGTTCTTCTCCGTCATCGACGAACTCGATCCGCATCGCTGAGCTCACGTACCGGTCGATCACGCCTTCGAGGCGCGACCGGAGACCGACCTCGGGTCGATTGATGTCGCCTCGCAAGGCCCGGCGCAAGCGCGCTGCCTCCTTGCGCGCCAGCGTGGCCGCGCTCGGCCCGTCGCCACCCATGATGTGGTCGCGCATGGCCCCGAGAGCTTCGAGCGCGCCGGTGTGCAGTTCGGTGTGTAGCAGTACCCTGGCCTCGTTGCGGCCCCGCTCCTGCGCCACCTCCACCGCCTCGGCCCGCAGACGCTGGATCTGGGTGGCGGTGCGTCGAACTTGGCGAGTAAGGATCGCGCCGGCGGCGTAGCACTCGAAGTACTGGGCCAGACCGAGCACTGTCGCCGGCCCCCGACGCTTCGACCCCAGGCTCGTCGCCGCCAAGTACACGCCGCCCAGAGCGGTGGTCGCAGTGAATCCGTCGCGACGCCGTTCGAAAGCGGCTGCCGCGCCGACGCCGCTCATGAGACTCACCGGAAACATCCAATTGGCGGCGTTGAACTGCTCATCGGCCGGCAGTGCCGCCGAGCACAACGCCAGCCCGGCGGCGACGCACGTAACATCAATGGCGGCCGACGGCCCGTGGGCGTAGTCGCCTCGGCGCAGAAGGCGGCGGGCGAGCCACCCCGACTCGCCGACCAAACCTGCCAATGTCAGCCACGCCAGCCACGGACGGGTGAATCGGCGCCGATCGAACACAAGCGTAAGCAACGCGGCGAACATGTGATAAGCCCGCATGAGCAGAAATACCCGCAGAAACATTGCCTCCACCGGAGGGGGTGAACTCGAGCGGTCGGCCGACGCCCCCGCCGCGGTACGGCCACGGCTCACAAAGGGCACGTGCGGTCAAGAACGAATCGGGCGGTGAGTTTCGGAAAGCCGGAGGCCCGCGCATATCCGTATTCGACCAGAATGTCGTAGGTCCCATTCTGCGAACGGGGTCCGAGGTATTGGACCTGTTGGCCCGGGTTCAGGTCAAGGTAGTAGGGCGCAACCGCAAAACCGTTGCTGCTTCCCGCGTCGGTAATCGTGGTCGTAACGGACGCACTGGTCGGGGGGCCGTTGTAGTCGAGCACCAGCACCATCAGACCATCCTGACCAAACGATGACGTCGGGCATCCCGTCGTTCCGGTGATCGTCGATCCGGGTCGAAAGATCGTTGCCCCACCCGGCAGCGCGGCCCTACCGCCTGAGGCGGTAACGGAACTGTTGACGAAGGCCAAGCCGAGGCGCATATCGCCCTTCGTAGCCGCGGTGGCGCCGAAGTTGATTTTGAATGTGCGGCTCACGGCTGGAGTGTGGGCGTTGTCGCCGGTGAACCGGATCCGGAAGGTGCGCTTGGCGGCCGTGTTGGAGCTGGTCGGGAAGTCGCAGTTGCCGAGCCCGAGGACGGCGCCCGAGTCGAGCGTGACGAATTTCGAGCCGACCTGCGCTTCGAGAACGCAGTCGCCGAGGAAGACAGAGAGATTGCAGTTCAAAACGCTGGCCGTGATGGCGACGGTCTTCTGGATCTCGGCCGATGCGGGAGCGCTGACAAGAAACGTGGGTCGACACGCTGAGGCGGCGGCCGCCGCGGTGGAAATCAACTCAACGGCGGCTGGGAGGGTCGAGAGCGCGACGGCGCCGGCGACGACCAACGCGGCCAGACGTCCTATTCTTCGGCCTGAGTTCGTCCGGACAAAGGGCCTCGTATTCACTGATCCACCGCCGGTGCGCTCAGGGCGGGGGCCGGCAGAGCCGTAACGATCGCTGGCGGATTGGCCCGGAGGTGGTCGGCCAGCGCCTTGCGCTTGATGGCGCTCCAGACGCTTTTGCCGATGACGTAGGCCACGGCCGGCACTGCCGGAATCCACGCCGGCGCTCGCCAGGCATGGGTGGCGAACGGGTTGTTCTGGGCGGCGAGCGAGGCAATGTGCAGGGAGGGCAGGTGCACGGAGGGCAGGTGCACGGAGGATAGGTGCACGGAGGATAGGTGCAGGATGGCGGGGATCGTGGCGATGAGCATGGTGTTCTCCGATTCGCTGAGGCCGGCGATCTGCTCGGCTGAAGCCATCCTGATCGAAGCTAAGGCGCCAGAGTAGAGCGCGATCAACCCTTCGGGTTGGGGTATTTCGACCCCTTCCCAAAAGGTTGACCGCGGCGCGCGCCTGCGGCGAGCAGTCGCTCAGGTCGAGTCCGCGCCAAGAACCGTGTCGGTGTGGGTGTCTCGGGCCAACGTCAACCACCGCTTACAACCGCCGAGGTGGTACCAGCGCTCCACGGACGGACCGTCGACGTTGTTCGAGAACCAGACCAGATCGACGTCCCTGGCTTCGACACCTACTACTCGGTCGGGAATGGCCGGAACCTCGCCGCCGAAGCGGAATTCCTCCGTGGGACGTGCGCCACAGTTCGGACACGGGATCAGATGCATCACGCCTACCGAGTGCCGGTCGAGCCCTGGTCGGCCACGGCGTCATCGGCCGCGAACCGGTCAAGGGCGAACGGTGCGATGAGCGCAGGCGTCCGTCCGCTGGCGATCAGCTCGGCCATCTGCTCGCCGCCGGCCGGGATGGCCTTGAAGCCCCACGTTCCCCATCCCGTCGAGATCACGAACCCGTCGACCCCCGTAAATCCCAGGAGCGGAGAGAAGTCGGCCGACACGTCGCAGATGCCCGTCCATTGACGCAGCAGCCGGAGGTTCCGGACGAAGGGCAAGTGGTATGCCACTTTCGCGGCCACGGACTGGAGCGTCGAGAAAGAGGTCTGGCGCGAATACGAGGTTTGAGACTCGAACTCGGCCCCCATCAACATCTGGCCCCGAGCGGTCTGCGAGATATACGTGAGCAACTCCGTCGAACTCACTATCGGGCCGAGTTCCTGGGCATACGCGTTGGTGACGAACGCTTGTAACGGATGGGTCCGGATGGGTAGCCGAACCCCGGCCCACTCCGCCACCGTGGTCGCCCATCCACCCACCGCCGACATCACGAGACCGGCCGAGATTTGACCCTTCGTTGTGAGCACGCCTGTCACCCGGTCACCTTCGCGCACGAGACCCGTCACCGGCGTGTGCTGGAGGACATGGACGCCCTCACGCATGGCCCCCTGGGCGAGCGCCCACACCACCCGGTCGTGGCGAGCCGTGGATCCGCCCGGGTGATAGGAACCGCCGAAAACCGGATAGCGCCCTCCGCCCGACAGATCGAGTTGGGCACACAGTGCCTTGGCGTCTTGGGGCGTGATCATCACCGTCTCGGTGCCACAGGCTGTGTTGAGCATGGCGCGGGCTCGCTCAGTGCGCATCCCCATCTCGGTGTGAGCGAACCACATTAGGCCCTTCTGCGCGTGCATGATCGCGCACTCGGTCTCGGCCTCGAGGGTGGCGTACAGATCGACGCTGCGCTGATAGAAGCGGATCGACTCGGGCACGCCGTAATTCGACCGGATGATCGTGGTGTTGCGCCCCGAGTTGCCCGAGCCGATGTAGTCGCGCTCCAGCACAGCCACGTTGGTGATCCCGTGTCGCGTGGCGAGGTAGTAGGCCGTGGCCAATCCGTGCCCGCCGCCGCCGATGATGACGACGTCGTAGGCCTGCTTCGGATCGTGCCACGTCAGGTCGAGCAATGTTTCGACG
>JANYDT010000242.1 GCA_025359845.1 Acidimicrobiia bacterium | reverse complement strand
CATGACCCGAATCGGCTACGGCGGCCTCTGCCCCACCTGCTCCGAACCCGTCGCAGTCAACGACCTACTCGACCAGGAGGTGACCCGCCCCACCCCCATGTCAAAGGCTCACACCAAGCTCACCACCCCACTCCACACCTGCGGAATATCGGTGATCGACAATGGGGAACTCCGAAAATCCGCAGCATAGGTGGTACGCGACGCGAGCGGGCCAGCGAGAAGATCGTCGACGGTCCATCCATCGACCGCGAGGCTCACACTCACCGAGTACAGCGGTTTCCCTCCGAATGAGTAGGCCCGCGCCTCGCGAAGGGCGTGCTCGACGACTTTGTCGACGGCGATCGGCCCGGCTCGAAGGACCACCACCGTGTCATCGGGCGGGTCTTCGGTGCACAGATACGGCTCGAGGTACTCGAGAAACCCCCGCGAGCCCTCGGCTCCGACCTCATCGTCGGAGTCTCACCGGGGATCGCTCACAAACGCATCACGTCACTCGTCGCCTCGGGTCACGCAGTCATCCGCAAAACCAGCTGAACGCAAGTCGTGATGGGGGTATCGACGACGCGCCGTTGACACACGTTCGCCTGCGTCTGACTATCCCTTTCGGATGGGGTAGTTCTGACCCAGGCCTAGGCGTCGATTTGGGGCACTTTGGGTCTAAACCGATCGGCCCTGACGGTGCACGATGTGGGTATGACCACGCCACGCCCGTCCTTGATCTCCCGACGCCACCTTGTGCGGTGGTCGGTGACCGCCCTGCTGCTTACGGCCCTCTGCGCCCTGGCCCCGTCCGCTTCGGCCGATGAATTCAACACCAACACGGCCGGAGGGACGGGAGGCGACCAGTTCAACACCAACACGGTAGGAGGAACAGGCGGCCCAGCCGGGGCCGGTGCGAGGACATGTCATCAGAGTGCCCGGGGACCGCAACTACGGGCTCAGTACGGTGAACCGACGATCATCCCGATCGTTCAGCTGAGCCAACAGACCGGCGCGCTCTACATCATCTGCACCGGGGACGACTGCCGCAACGACGTGGCCGACTGCTGGGGCCACGTTCCGCCACCCGACCCGAGCCGGACCAACTGGTACGAGGCGCCGGTGACCACACTTGTGGCGTCGCGTCCGCTGGAGGGACGGACCGAGGAACGACGGCCGAGCGAACCGTCGCCGGCTGCCGGAGTTGATCCGTTCGTACCCCAGCAACAGGTCGTTGACAACGGTGGCGGTCGCCCTCCGGTGACCGGACAGGTGACAAACCCAAACCCAAACCCGAACCGGAGGCGCGGGTCGCTCCTGCCACGGCGCGTCTTGAACAAGGCCAAGCAAGGACGGGCCACGCTGATCATTCCCGAAGGATCTCGTGGGTGGGGCTTCTTCGAACCGATCGACTTCACCCTCCCGGCGGGAAAGCCGTACGGCCAGGGCGTCTCCGTCGACCTCAAGATCAACAAGGACAAGAACTATTTCTACATCAGCGTTACAGGAGATCTCACGCAAGGAAAAGGCGCCATCGACACCTTTCGGATCACCTCGGCCACCGGGAAAGACAACGTCGAATATACCGACGCCCGAGCCGTGACGGTCACGCCGTTGAACAACGGTTCATTCAACTGGTCCAACGTTCCTGGCGGGGCCATTATCCTCAAGTAGCCGATAGCCAATGCACTCCAACCGGACCCTTTTTCACGGGACTACGCCGCTGGCTGCGGTGGGGATCTCGGTCGATAAATTTCGACTCATTGATGTCGAATTGCGGCCATACACCGACGGCGCGATAGGCCCTGGACTCTACCTTGCGTCGACCGTTGAATCGGCCGCATTCTACGCTGGCAATGAGCATTTGGTGCTGAAGGTCGAAACGGCTCCGGGCATCCGTATCCTGCCGCTCGACGGCATCTACGATGCTCAGGTCATTCGGTCACTGCGGCGGGAGTTCGGTGTCGACGTTCTCGAAGCTGATTTCGCCCGAGCCATCCCTCTCAACAAGCACTTCGAGCGTCGTGAGCTGAGCCACCTCTTGAACTATCTGTGGTCGAGGAACGAATACGGGGGCAAACTCGGGCTGTGGGCCGCGGATCTGACGAGGGACGCCCGTCGATTCCTGAAGCGGTACCGTTACGACGGATTCGGTGATCCGAATTCGTCCGGGATCGGGATCGTGATCTTCAATCCTTCGTTGTTGGCCATGTGTGAGGTTCTGGTGGTCGGTCCCGATGGCCAGTCCTGTGCGTCTGCGGGCCCGCAGAAGTTGGCCGAACTAGCGGCCCATCAGTTGATCGAAGCCATAGCCGACGCTGACAGTGTCCGCCCGTCGTCGGTAGCCGACAACGGTAAGGAGCGAAGATATGTCGCCAGTCGAATCGAGATCGAGCGGCTGCGACGTTGTCTGCGCCGCTTCTGCGACGAGAATGCCATCACGCTCGACGTGGGCACGGGAGCGGCGCTGGAGGCGTGAGTTGATCCGGCCAGCCGTTCGGATGCGTGGCCCTCCAGATGCCTACAGCAAGCGGCCCTCGTTGGTGGTTTCATACATGTACACCTCACGGCTGATCGGATCAGGGCCGGTGGACGGCGGCGCCGTCTTCAGACCCTTGGCGTGGGCGGCGAGCGAGTCGCGGTCCCCCCAACGCTCGGTGAGGATGACGACATCGGCATCGATCAGGTCGGCCGAGAAGGCTTAGGTGATACACCCGGCCTCGGCGCGCGACCGAAGCATGGCATCACGTCGTCCCTCGACGAACGCGTCGCGCTCCTCCGCCTTGACCATGAACTTCCCGCACGATCTGCATGACGAGCACCCTATCGACGCAGCGGTCCGCGTGCCCATCTTGAGCGGCGGCCGTCCCACCCAACGATGGGTCAGCTGAGCTCGACTCGATAGGGGATGCCCAGCTCCAAGGCGCACCGACGGATCAGGGGCGAGTCTGTAGAAACGACAATGGTCGAGTCCGTTACGAGCGCGACACCAAGCGCGTCGACAGCAAGCAGGTTGGGCGTGATCCGAGTGCCGAGGTTCGCCATCACCGGAATCAGGAGTCGCTGATCCAACAGCCCTACCCATTCAGGGAGACGGCTGACCAGCCCGAAAATGCGTTCTTGGGATGCGGCGTCGAGCCCAGCAATTCGCGATGAGATCGTGCCAGTTCCCGTGCCTCGTTTCGCGGCTAACGCGACCCGGTAGTACCAAGAGCCGGTCGTATAAACCACTTCATTTGTCGACTGCTCGAGAAGCCAGTCCGTGGGTGCACCGAGCAGCAGGTCGAGAAGCAGATGATCGTCGACCACAAGCGACATTGGTCAGTTAGCTGACCAAAGGTCTGACTCCGAAACCAGGAGTTCGCGGATGATCCGGTCGTAGTCCCCACTCGTTCGCCAATCAGCGATCGTGGCCAGTTCCTGTGGAGAAAGCGGTGGCGCAGGAATAGGCATTGGATTGTCACGCAACTGGCCAGACCGTCGCGACTCGGTTCGAGCGTGCTCAACGGCTGCTGCAAGGTTCGGTGAGATCGTACGACTTGCCATACCGAAACGATACCAGCGTGCGCTCGGCCGGCCGTTGCGGAGCCACGACGAGTACCGTGCGATGGGTGACTCGACCTTCGGGCACTGTGACGTTCCTTTCACCGATATAGAGGGTTCGACCCGACGATGGGAAGCCGATACCGACAAGATGCGGTCGGCGTTGACCGCCCATGACGAGGTTCTGCGCACCGCGGTGGAGGCTCATGGGGGATGGTTGTTCAAGCACACCGGTGACGGCGTGTGCGCGACATTCTCCTCACCCAGGGCAGCGGTGGCCGCCGCCATCGACGCGCAACGGTCGCTGCAGTTGCCGGTGCGGATGGGTGTGGGTTACGGGTGAGGCCGAACTACGCGGCGATGACTATTTTGGGGCGGCATTGAACCGGGCGGCTCGGGTGATGGCGGCGGGCCACGGCGGCCAGATCCTTGTCGCGGCGACGACTGAGGCGTTGGTGGACGGGGTCGAGCTGGTCGATTTGGGTGAGCACCGGCTGCGGGATCTGTCGGGGGCGCGTCGCCTGTTCCAGGTTCGCGGCGAGGGTTTGCGGGACGGGTTCCCGGCCGTGCGGACGCTTGAGGACATACCGGGGAATCTGCCGTCGCTGATGACAAGTTTCGTGGGCCGTGAGGTGGAGGTCGACGCTCTGGTAGCGGCGGTGCGGGCGCATCGTCTGGTGAC
>JANYDT010000240.1 GCA_025359845.1 Acidimicrobiia bacterium | reverse complement strand
AAAGCAATGTGCTGCTCCCGGGTCAGATCCTGATCGCGGTAGAACAACACCTTGTGGACCATCCACGCCGCGCGCAGCTCGGCGACCGTCTCGTCGTCGACCTCGCGCAGATCGACATCGGCCACCTCGACGCCGATCGATCCCGTGATCGGGAGCACCTTGATTCGGTTGTAATCCTTGGCTTGAACAGCCTGGCGACGAACGAGCGTGGCAACCATGACGCGAGGATAACGGGCTCGGCTGGGTTGCACCAGGACGGTACTGCCATGATCGGTGCCCATGAGCGAGCACCGAAACGAAGTGGAGGGCGCCGCGACCATTCGGTCGGTTGTCGCCACCAAGGCCGACCCGAGCCGATGCGCAGGGAGGCGCCATGACTCTTGACGCGCACCTGGGCGGGACCCGACCGCTCGGCTTCGGCTATTGGCCCCTCCCGCAGGACGACCCGGGCGTTGAGGTTGGACGAGAATCGATCCGGCTCGTCACGCCCGACGGTGCGCTCGTGCGCGGCGTCCTGTGGACTCCGCCTGACGGCAAATGGAAGACGGCCGTCATCTTGTCGCACCCCCGTGGTGACTTCAGCGTGCACTACGCCTGTCCGTTGCTGGCCGCGCACGGCTACGCAGTGCTCGGCTTCGGCACGCGCTACATGGGCAACGACACCGACTGTCTGCACGAGGCGCTCGTGAGCGACGTGAAGACGGTGGCCGACGAGATGCGCCGGCGGGGGGCCGAGTCGGTGGTCCTGCTCGGCAACTCGGGGGGCGGTTCTTTGATGGCGCTCGCCCAAGCGGAGGCCAATTGCGGCGATGGATGGGTGGGCATGGCGGCCCACCCCGGCGAGGGCGTGTTCATGAACCAGGTGATCGATCCGAGTGTGGTCGACGAGAGCGACGCCTATTCGGCGGTGCCCGAACTCGACATGTACAACCCCGACAATGGATGGCGGCCCTGGCCCAGTCCTTGTACGTACGACCGCGACTGGTTGAAGATTTACCGGGCCGCGCAAATCGCTCGGGTGGCCCGTCTTGACGTGACGGCCAAGGCCCAATTGGCCGATTCTGCCGATGCTCGTGACGCGTTACGAGGGCTCGATGCCGACGCCCATCCGCACCAGTGGCGAGCCTTGCGGGCCCGCTCGGTCGGGATGAAGTACATGGTCATCTACCGAACCCTGGCCGACCCGGCCTATCTCGACCTGTCAATAGATCCTGACGAGCGACCCATCGGTTCGTTGTTTGCCAACCCCGATCCGCTCGACGCCAACTACGGACGGGGCGGGCTGTCGCGCACCATGACGTCGCGCGGGTGGTTGTCGACGTGGTCGGGCCTGTCGAGCCACGCCAAGTTGGCCGACACGATTCCGAAAGTGACAGTGCCGACGCTGCTCGTGCACCCTACCGGCGACACCGAGATCAGAATCCGCCAAGCCCGTGAAATCATCGACGCGGCCGGCGCCGCCGACAAGACGATCGTCGAAATGAAGGGCGCCCCCCATTACCTCGAAGGCCATCGGCCCGAAGCTATGCGAGTGGTAGCCGAATGGTTGGCCAAGCGCTACCCGTAGACCGCGCGCAGTTCAGGTGACGACGATCGTCACCTGAATGCTGGCCACCAGCCCGGCGCTTGTGCCCGTGATGGTCAACAAGTTCGTTCCGATGAACGCCGACGGCTGGGCCGCGACGTTGAGCACCGACCCGGAGGTGGAGGTGGTGGGGGTCAGACTGGCGATGACGCCGGCCGGGAGCAAACCCAGCGTCAGATTCACGGGAAGGCTGAACCCCGTGTTGGCCACTATCGATATGGCCAAGGAGCCGGCGCCGCCGCGCGAGACGGTGATGACGTCGTTGCTGGCCTTCAGCCCGAAACCGCTCCCCGCGCTGCCCACCACCAACGTCAGGCCCACCGTTCGAACCACGGTGCCGGCCACGCCTTGCAAAGTAAAGGGATAGGTGCCTGGAGCGACGCCGTTCGTGGTGATCGTAAGCGTCGTGTCACTGATGGTCGGGGCGGCGCCGAGCGCGAAGGTCGCCCCGGCGGGCAGCGTATTGACAGTGAACGAGACTGGACTGGGGGCGCCGGAGATACCGATGAGATAGCTGGCGGTACCCGTCGCTCCGACCGCCTGTTGGGTGGGAGTGGCGTTCATGACGAAGCCGGCCGACGAAAAGATCGTCGTTGTCGGCGCCCCCGCTACCCCCGGCGCCTGAGCGTCGTTGCTCACGATGAGGGTCGCTTTCGCGGTGCGGTTACGGCCGAAGACCCCGATGTCGAACGATCCGAGGGGCGTCGATGCGGACGTCGCCAGCTGCAGGAACGACGTATCGCCGACCGGGTTCGGCGTGAAGAATCCGGTCGTCCCGGCGGGGATGCCGGTGGCGACGAGATCGACAGTTGGCGCAAACCCGCCGGTCCGATTGACGGTGATCGTGAACGTTGCGGTTTGGCCCGGTTTGACGGTCTGGACGCCAGGTGAAACGAGGAGGTTGAAGTCGGCCGTCGCCGCCAACGTGGTCGTCGTGGGTACCGGGGCCGGCTGGGTCGTGACCACGACGGGTATCGGCGGCTGGGTGATGACAGGCTGCGTCGGGGTGGTGGCCGGCGGCGCGACCACGGCGACGATGGTCGAAATGCGTACCAGCGATTTGCCGGAGACCCCGGCCACGCTCACTTGGTAGTTACCGAGCGGGGTGTCGATCGGCACCCTCACGACCGCGGTCGTGTTGTCCTGAAATGGATTGGCGGTGGCCCCCATGGTCCAGGCGGCGGGGAGACGCGAGCCTTTCAAGGTGATGGCGGCGACTGTCGCACTTCGCCGGGTGACGGCGATGGCTATGCGGACGTTTCCTCCGGGAAAGGCCGACACCGAAGCCGGGACCGAAAGGCTGAAACTCGTCGCGACCGCGGCCTTGGCGACCGCGGCTTTGGATGTCGTGGCTTTGGATGCCTTGGATTTGGGGGTCGCCCCGTGCGTGACTGAAGGCCACCCGGCGAGGGCGCCGACCGTGATTGCGAGAAGACCACCGAACCAACGTCGCATACGCATGGCCAGAGGCTACAGCCAGGCCGCCGCGACGCCGTGGGAACCCCGGGCGGTTGGCGTCACACCGGCCAGGCCGAGTACCCCGGCGCCGCCATCGGCCATGGGCGCGACAGTTCGAGTTCGGCTGCCAGTCCGAGGGCCAGCCCGTCGTCGAAGCGGGGGGCGACGATCTGCAGACCCATCGGGACGCCCGACGGATCGAGGCCCATGGGCACACTTACGCCGGGCTGGCCGGTGACGTTGAAGTCCATGGTGTTGATGCCGAGCACGGGCATGGGCCCCTCGGCGGGGAAGCCGGTCACGTTACTGGTGGGCGTCAACAAGACGGTTTCACCGTCGTCCAATAAGGCCTCGACGTCGCGGCAGAACGTGAATCGGTCGCGCTGGGCTGCGATGTATTGGGCCGTGGTCAGGTTGAGGCCCATCCCGAGGAGGCTCGCGAGCGTGGGTTCGACATCGGCCCACTTGGCGCGGTGAGGCTCCAGCGCCTCCGCCAATTCGGCGACCGCGATGGGCAACCACACCATCAACCCCGTCGAGGGCGGAGATCCGATCGACGACGGTGACCGGTATCTGCAAATCGTCGGAGATGGCCTTGCAGGCCTGGTCGAAGGCCGCTCCGATCGGCTCATCCACACCGCCCCGCAAGGTCCGCACGGCGATCGCCCGCTTCGGTTTCCGAAGTGAGAAGGAGCCCGATGACGGCGGGACCGAATTCACTCGCCGCGTGCGGTGCCGGCCACCACCGCCACTTCGAGCATCGCATCGGCCACGGTGTGGGCGCATGAACCGGACGTGGAAAACGTGATCCAACGCGGTGTGCTTGACCTTCCGATCAGACCGTTCGTAGGCTTGTAACCAACCAGCCCCGCGTACGAGGCTGGGCCGCGAACCGTTCCCCCGCCGTCGGTGGCGGTGGCCAGTGGAACGAGATGAGCGGCGAGTGCGGCCGCCGCGCCGCCGCTCGATCCACCGGGCGAACAGGCCAGATTCCAAGGGTTGCGGGTCGCTCCGAACACCTGGTTTACGGTGACGCCTTGGTGGCCGAACGAAGGCGTATTGGTCTTGCCCACGACGATGGCGCCGGCGGCCTTGAGGCGGGTGACGAGAATGTCGTCCTCGGTGTCGATGGGCGCATCCGCGTACCAAGGCGAACCCGAAGTCGTACGCATTCCGGCAACCCGCGTGAGGTCTTTGATCAGGACCGGAATGCCGGCCAACACGCCGGCGCCGGAGTGGGTCCTGGCCGCTTCACGGGCCGCCTCGTCGCAGCGGGTGACGACGGCGTTGAGCGCCGGATCGAGTGCATCGATGCGGCGCAGCGCCTCATCAACCAGCTCCAAGGGAGTGACACGACGGGAACGGACGGACGCAGCGATGTCGGCGAGCACCGGCGGAGGGTAGCGCCTCCGCAGGGCTATCGGTCGGCGGTGACCGCCTTGAGCACCGGCCCGCTGGCCAGGTCGCAACCGAGGCGGAGGAGCACGTCGAGGGTGCGAGCGTCTTGCACGTCGTTGGCCACCACTCTGGTACCGAGGTCATGAGCTAAATCGATGCAGGCGCGGGCCACGATGCTCTCGCGATCTGACAAGGCGCGGGTGATCAACGTACGGTCGAGCGCGATGGCGTCGACGGCGAGGTCTCCGAGGTGGCCGATCACGCCTAGCGCGCCATCGGCGCTGAAGAGCGTGGTGGCGACGCCGCGTTGGCGCAGCAGCGCAAACGCACGCACGACCGAGGGCCTATCGGCCAGCAGCTCACGTTGCGACAGCGTGACTCCGAGCCGCACGGGGAGGGCGGGCAATCGGTCCAGGAGGCGACTCATCCAGATGTCGAGTGAGTCACCATGGATGCTGCGCGTCGAGATCGGAATCTGGATAGGGAGTCGAGAGCCGGTTGACTCGCGGGTCAACCAGGCGGCTACGGTGAAATGCAGCTCTCCGAGTTCGATCAACGTTTGGAGTTCATCGCCTACGACTTCGCCGTGGAGGGGGTGACGCCATCGGGCCATCGCGTCACGCCATGCCACCGTGCGCGTCTGCAGGTCGAAGACCGGCTCGAACGTTGCGCTCAAACCGAATGGTGCGCTCGGACTGGAGTCGATCGCTTGATGCAGGTCACCGAGCAGTCGCAATCGCGATCGGGTGCTGCGCTCGAGATCGGGGGTATAAATTGCGAAAGGCTTGTTCTTGCGTTTCGCCTCGGCCATAGCCAGTTTGGCGAACGGCACCATGCTGGTTACGGCGTCGGTGTGTTGTGGGTATAGCGCCAGCCCCGTGGCGGCGCGCACCGATAACATCGCCAGGGCGTCGGCTGGGCCGAGTTCGAATGGCGAGGCCAACATCTCTCTGACTCGTTCGGCCAGGCGACGGGCCCCGCCCAGGTCGGCAACGGTCGCCACGATGGCGAATTCGTCGCCGGTCAGGCGGGCCACTCCGTCAATATCACGCAACGATTCCTGCATGCGTTCACCAATCCGGCGTAACAGCTCATCGCCATAAGCATAGCCAAGGGAGTTGTTGATATCGGCAAAACCCCGCAGATTCACCAACAGCACCGCCACCGTCGCCCGTGCTCTTCGAGCATGGCCGATGGCGCGATCGAGGCGATCATTGAAGAGGGTCTCATTGACGAGTCCCGTCAGCGCGTCATGCGTAGCCCGGTGAAGGAGCTCGCGCTCGGCGAGACGCTGGTCGGTCACGTCGATCTGGAGGGCCCGCACGACCGTGGCGGCCGGCGTCGGCCCCGGTTCCACCGTCAAGCGCAGAAGGACCACGCGCTCGATTCCGTCGCCGAGCACGACGCGACCCTCGACCAGGTGCGTCCCACCGGCGGCCACGGCGGCGCGTACTTCGGCTCGGCACCGCTGAAGGTCATGGGGGTGAACGAAGCTCAGAAGGGCCTGACGCTCGACCACCGGACCGGTGCGGAAGTAGTCCATCCCGGCCCGATTGAGCCGGATTGGCGCGCCGGTTTCGCCGTTGGTGGCCCACGTGACAACCCCCGCGGCCAACGACAGCTCCTCGGCCGCGCTGAGAGGCCCGTCGCTCGACGAAACCGACCGAGGCCGCGGCGATGGGAGAGATGGCCCGTCGGCGGGAGCGCGTCGCCATCGGTCCCGAAGCGTCATCCCCCCGTCATCGGCATCGCCGAAGCCTGCCTTGAGGCGATGCCCCAGGAACCGTACTGCTCAGCCGCCGGTCTGAGATCGAGCCTGAAGGCGGTCTAGAAGCCGTCGTGGTAGTCGTCGACCGGCGACAGCGCACGCTCAGGTGCCCATCCGGAGATCGAGTCCGAAGGCGGCCTTGAAGCCGTTGTAGTAGTCGTCGTCCTTGGGGGTTGCCGCCAGCGCGATCCAGTCCTCATCGCTCATTTCGAGCCGACCGGCGGACAGTTCCTCGGCCGACCACGCCACCTTGTAACGCAGCTGCGCGGCCGGGTTGTTGAGGGCCGTCCAGATGGTCTCGGCCACTGCGTCAGGTTGAACGTTGGCCACGATGCCGGCCGCGTAAAACGCGAACTCGCGGCCGTAGATCCAGTCATAGGGCGTCCCCTGGGGGAGCTCGGCGTTCTTGGCCAGAATGGCGGTACGGGTCACGCCGGGCTCGACGATCGACACCCGAACCCCGAAATGGGCGGCCTCCATGGCGAGGTGCTCGCTCATGCATTCGAGGGCCCATTTGCTCGACGTGTAGATTACCTGGGCGGGCGCCGACACCAGCCCGGCGATACTCGACACTTGCACGATATGACCGCTCCCACGCTCGCGCATGGCCGGGAGTACGGCTTGCGCACACCGCATGGCGCCCCAATAATTGGTCTCGAACACGTCGTGGGCGCGGGCCAGATCGGTGTCTTCGATCACGGAGTTGTAGCCGATCCCGGCGTTGTTGATCAGCACATCGACGGGGCCGGCCGTCGCCACGATCTGGGCGAAACCGTCGCGCACCGATGCGTCGTCGACGACGTCGAGCGCGACCAGTTCGACCGTCGTGCCCGCGGCTTCGGCCATGGCCAGCAACTTGTCGGCCTTGCCCGGATTGCGCAAGGTGGCGAAAACCCGGTGGCCCCGGGCCGCGAGCAGTACCGCGGTGGCCCGTCCGATCCCTGAACTCGAGCCGGTGACGACGGTGACAGGACGGGCAGTGTCGCTCATGCCATCCTCGCTTCGCCACCCCGGCCCGGCCTTCGGCTGGGGGGCGGGGGCCCCGTCGACGCTGCGGGTGGCATGTTGTTTCATGGTCGCTGCGCCCTCCGTTTCACTTCGGTTGTCGCTCATGCTGGCCATTCTTGCGCAAGACTGCGTCGCGTGACCATCCACGAACTGGCTGAGAAGGCGTGGCTCGGCGAACTCGACCTTGTGCACGAGCACCACCCGGTTAAGCCCCTTGGGGTCGAGGCCGAAGAGATCGCCGACGGTTTGCTCTATTACAAATCCATAGCAAGTCTCAATGTGCTCGACACCGGCGACGGTCTGGCCATGCTCGACGCCGGCCATCTCATCGATGTCGACTCCATCTTTACTGCGGTGCGCAAGTGGCGCTCACCGGCGCTGGGAGCCCGCGCCCGGCTGGCGGCGGCTGTGTTCAGCCACCATCACGTCGATCACATCTTCGGAACCAAGCGGTTCGAAGAAGAAGCGACAACCCTGGGCTGGGCGCCGCCGACCGTCTATGGCCACGCCAAGATGGCCAGCCATTTCGCCCGTTACGAGAAGACGATCGGATGGAATACAGCCATCAACCGGCGTCAGTTCGCCATTGACGCGCCGCAATTTCGCTGGCCCGATCGGTACCGTTACCCCGATGTGACGTATCACGATCGGCTCACCTTTCGCCGGGGCGAGTGTACGTTCGAGCTGCATCATGCCCGGGGCGAGACCGACGACGCCACGTGGACATGGATTCCCGAGCGCAAGGTGTTGCACCCCGGCGACCTCTTCATTTACGCCGTCCCGAACGCCGGCAATCCCCAAAAGGTGCAGCGGTATTTGTCGGACTGGGCTGTCGCGTTGCGCGAGATGGCCGGGCTCGACGCCGAGATCCTGCTGACCGGCCACGGCCTTCCGATCTTCGGGGCCGAACGCATAGCGGTAGCCCTCAGCGATACGGCCGAACTGCTCGAGAGCATCGAGGCGCAGACGCTGGCGCTGATGAATCAGGGCAAGAGCCTCGACCACATCATTCACACAGTCGAGGTACCGACTCGATTGCGCGAACGGCCGTACCTGCGAGCGGTGTACGACCATCCGCAATTCTTGGTGCGCATGGTGTGGCGGCGTTACGGCGGTTGGTACGAAGGGGAGCCCGACAATCTGTTGCCCGCCCCGAGGGCCCAACAGGCGGCCGAATGGGTGACCCTGGCGGGCGGGATCGACCGGGTGCTTGACCGTGCTTGCGCGCTGGTGGCGTCGGGCGACCCCCGGCTGGCGTGCCATCTCGTCGAATATGCGGCGTTGGCTGCGCCCGGATCGGCGGCGGTGCACAGGGTTCGTGCCGGTGTGTACGCCGCCCGTGCGGTCGAGCAGGAGTCGTCGATGGCTCGCAACATTCTCCAGCATGCTTCACTGGCCAGTAGAGCGGGCCAGCGCGATTTGGCGGGCAACTACTGATGTCTTCCTCGAATGCGGTTTCGGGCGGTGTCTCGCGTCGGGCATTCGTGGTCGGGACGGGCGCGGCCGTGGTCGGGGCGGCTGTAGCGGTGTCAGGCCTCGACGGGCCGGCGGAGGCACTCGTGGGCGGGGAGAGCGCATCGGGCCTTCCCGTTCCGGGGAGGTTGGCCCGCTCGGCGTTGGTCTCATCGGCGTCAGGGCGTTCGCCAGGGTTGGCTTCCGAGTCGGAGTTGACTCTTTTGCCCGAGCACCCGCTCGCTCGAGCGGAACGGCCCGCGGTCCGTGGCCATCGCGGGCTCACGAAGGCGTGGCGGACGCAGGATTGGCGCCTCCGAATAACCGGTCCGACGCGGTCGCGGGTGCTGACTCTTCGGGATTTGGAGGGCTTTGCTGCGGCCGAACACATCACCGAACTTCGCGGCCAGGACGGATGGACGAGTGTGGTGCAGTGGCGCGGCGTCCGCCTCGGCGACGTGCTGGCTCCGTTCGGTCAGTTCTCGACGCTGCATGCTTCGACCCCCGATGGCGGGTACGAAGTCACGTTGACGGCTGAGGTGGCCAGCCACCCTCAGACTCTGTTGGCCACCCACCTGGGAGGCCAACCGCTCGATCTGGATCACGGGGCCCCCGTGCGTCTAGTGGTTCCGATGCGCCCGGCTTGCGACTCGATGAAGCGGGTCGCCACTATCCACCTGTCATAACCGGACGTCCGGTTGCCGCGAACCCCGAGGACATCATGAATGAACTGATCAACCCGACTTCGATCGCCGCGCCGGCCGCGGCTTACAGTCACGCCGTGCTGACGGCGGCCGGGAGCCGTCTGCTGCACACCAGCGGGGTCGTGGCCACGAGGCCGGACGCCACGATCGCGGCCGATGTGACTGGACAGGCCGAGTCGGTCTGGACCACCATCGCGGCGATCCTCGCGGCGGCCGGCATGACGCTTAAGGACGTCGTTTCGTACACCACCTACGTCGTCGTCGGCCAGCCGATGGCCGACGTGATGGCCGTGCGCGATCGCATTCTCGGCGGCCACCGCGCGGCCAGCACGCTTATTCCCGTCCCCGCGCTGGCCCGCCCGGAATGGCTGATCGAGATCGCCGTGGTAGCCGCCGCGAAGTAGCCGGCAATGACGTCGACGCCATCCTGCGGCGCCGCCGTCAGCGGGGTGCCAAAGTGTCTTACCCCCTCGGCACTATTGATGAATGTCGCGACAACGAGAAAGGACGGCCGATCTACGATGGCTTCCGTGCAAACCTTGGCCCCAATCGCTCTGCGACGCATGCTGTCCGTTGCAGAGTGGGAAGCCCTCGAAGACCCCATCGGGGGCCGCTACGAAATACTCGACGGGCGTCTCGTCGTGAACCCGTCGCCCGGCGGTGATCACAACCGCATTGGCGAAGACCTCGCGGATATGATCCGCGCCGCCATTGACGACGCCGAACTCGACTACGAAGTCACTATCGACGTCGAGTGGCGTGTCGTCGAAAATGGACGAGTTCCCCAAGCCCCGCGCGGCGACATCGTCATCGGACACCTCGACCCCAGCAAGGGCATCCACTACGAACTACCGCTTTTCGTCATCGAAATTTGGTCGCCCAAAACTCGGCCTTCGGTGCGCGCCAAGAAGCGTGACTACTGGATCGCCCAAGGCCTGCGCTACTACTGGAGCGTCCGTCTCGGCATCGTGGCAGCCATCGATGCCTATGACCTTCACGCCAGTGATACCCCCGTCGTCGTCTTCGGTGATCAACCCCTGACGATCACCTCTCCGTTCCCTCTCACGGTCATCCCGAACGAAATCAAGGGCTGGACTCTCCGACAACACCGACAAGCCAAGCAAGAAGCCGCGCGGGCCGATGCGGCCGAAGGCCGAATTCGGTCAGACTTCGAGCGCCTCCGAGCGGCCGGCGTCGACGTCGACGTCATCCTGCGGCGCCACGACTGAAGTCGACCGCCAACCCCACCTTGGAAGGTCACCCCTCAAGGGCCTCCAACACCAACTCTAAGCACTTCGCCGCGATCCCGACCATCACTTCGGCTCTGTCGCCCGGCACGAAATACTCCCCGCTCACGACCCCTGAAGGCCCGGCGACGGCGATGCAGACGGTGCCGGCCGGCTTCACCGAGCGCCGACTCGTCTGCGGGCCGGCAATTCCGCTTTCGGCCACCGCCCAGGTAACTGCGGCGAGCGTTCGCAAACTTGAGGCCATCAGTTCGACGGCGCCCACGCTGACCGCTCCACGCTCGCGCAAGTCCGAAGCGCTGACGCCCGTGGTGTCCTGCTTGGATGTTCCTCCGTAGGCCACGACCCCGCGGTCGAACCAGGCCGATGCTCCGGGCACGGCGAGCAAATGGGCACTGATGAGTCCGCCGGCGGTGGTTTCGCAAACGGCTAGGCGTTCGCCCCGGGCGATCAGCTGTGCGCCGATCTGGGCGGCCACGGGGCTGTGGAGGCTCCGAGCAAGATCTTCAGGGTTGGTCGCGCTTTGCATCCAGATGTTTCTAGTATCTGTAAGCCCGAGAGGGCATCCTCCGATACCGACCAGAAAGGCCGTGATAACACCGGTGAACGTTTTCGAGCAGCTTGAGTCCGATGTCCGCTCCTACTGCCGCAGCTTTCCAGCGGTTTTCCAAACGGCCCGAGGGTCGATTCTCACGGCTGCCGACGGCACCCGTTACCTCGATTTCTTCGCCGGCGCCGGCGCGCTGAACTACGGCCACAACCACCCTGTCATCAAAGCCGCCGTCCTCGAGTACCTGGCCGGTGACGGCGTGGCCCACGCCCTCGACATGCACACCACGGCCAAAGCCGAGTTTCTCACCGAACTGGCGCAACGCCGACTACGCCCGTCTGATCTCGACTACAAGGTCCAATTCACCGGTCCCACCGGCGCCAACGCGGTCGAAGCTGCGCTCAAGTTGGCTCGCAAAGCCACCGGCCGCTCTGGCATCTTCAGCTTCATGGGCGGCTATCACGGCCACTCGCTCGGCGCCTTGGCGGCTTCGGCCAACCGCGAACACCGCGCCGCCGCGGGTACCGTGCTATCGGGCGTCACGATGTTGCCGTTCCCCGATGGTCCGTTCGCCGCTACTGCGGGCATCGACACGCTGGCCTATCTGCGGGCGCTGCTGGCCGACACCCATTCGGGGGTCGAAGTCCCGGCCGCCATCATCGTCGAGACGGTGCAAGCCGAGGGCGGCATCTTTGTGGCCCCGCTCACCTGGCTGCGCGATTTGCGAGCGATATGCACCGAACACAAAATCCTTCTCATTATTGATGATATTCAGACCGGCTGCGGCCGTACCGGTCCGTTCTTCAGTTTCGAAGGGGCCGGTCTCATCGGTGATTTGCGCCCCGACCTGGTGACGGTGTCGAAGTCGATTGGCGGCCTCGGGTTGCCTATGGCGATGGTGCTCATCCGCCCCGAGTTCGATGTGTGGAAGCCGGCTGAGCACACCGGCACCTTCCGGGGCAACCAGCTCGCGTTCATCGCCGGGGCCGCCGCTTTGCGGGTCTTCGACGAGGCGGGTTTGTCCGCCGTGACGGCGCAAAACGCGACGTTCGTCGAGGATGGGTTGCGCGACGATTTGCTCGCGCTCGATGACCGGATTGCCATTCGCGGTCGCGGAATGATCTGGGGCATCGACTACGGCCCGATCGATCCGACCGGCGCCCTGACCAAGGCCATCGGGCGACGGTGCTTTGACGACGGCCTGCTCATCGAGCGAGTCGGACGCAACGACGCGGTCTTGAAGGTGCTCCCTCCCCTTACCGTGACCCCCGAAGAACTTGACGAAGGCCTGCGCATCGTGGTCGGCGCCACGAAAGCATTACTCGACACCTGTCGGTGACGACACGTGTCAGCGACGGAAATAGTGATGGATAGTTATCGGTGACCGGCCCGCTCCTGGCCGCGGAACTGGCCCGCGTCCGGGCCGGGGAGCGGGCCTCTATGCACATGCCTGGCCACAAGGGCGGCCGAGGGGCCTCCGCGCTCGCCGTCGAGACTCTCGGTGCCGCCGCGTTTGCCGCCGACGTGTCGGAGATGGGCGGCTACGACTACCTGCACGCGCCGCAGGGGGCGCTGGCCGAGGCGCAAGCCGCGGCCGCAACGACGTTCGGCGCGGCCCGCACCTTCTTTCTCGTAAATGGCTCGACAGTTGGCAACCAGGCCGCCGTGATGGCCTGTTGCGGCGACGGCGACGGCCTCGTGATGGAGAGGGGATCGCACCGGTCGGTCTACGCCGGCTGCGTGCTGGCGGGTGCGGTGCCCCGGTACGTGCCCATGGCTCACGACCAGGCGCGCGCCGGGTGGTTCGTCGGCGACGCGTCAACCCTCGGTGACCCCCTTTGGCCGACCGCCAGGCCCCGAGCCACCAGCCGACCGCAACGACTCGGAGCGGTCCACATGACGCGGCCGAACTACTACGGCATGGCGTGCGATCTGGCGCCGTGGGTGGCCTTCGCTCGGGCCCATGATGTCCCCCTCATCGTCGACGAGGCCCACGGCGCCCATTTCGGCCTTCACACCGCCTTTCCGGCCAGCGCCCTAGCGTTGGGCGCCGACCTCGTCATCCAGAGCACGCACAAGACCCTTGGTGCACTGACGCAGTCCTCGATGCTTCATGTCGGAGTCGACGCCGTTGCCTCGGGAGTCGTTGATATCGAGCGGCTGGCCAATACACTGCACCTGCTCCAGTCGTCGTCGCCATCGGCGCTCCTCACAATCTCGCTTGATCTCGCTCGCGCCGCGCTCGTCCAGCAGCCGTTCGACGAGGTGATCCGGCTGGCGACTCAACTTGGTGAGCGGGTGAGGGGCTTGGCGCCCGGCCTGGCGCTGGTCGCCACCGACGACCCGACCAAGATCGTCATTGACGTCACCGGGCTCGGACTGACCGGATTCGCAGCCAGCGAACGGCTCCGAACGGAACATGGCCTTTGGGTCGAGCTCGCCGACTTCCGGCGCATCGTCGTGTCGGTCACGCTCGGTGACAGCACCGCATCGGTGGACACGATGGCGACGGGGCTGGCGGCGCTCAGACCCGTCGCCGCCGATCCGAACAGAAGCCACACCCAGCCCGGAGCGGCGGCCCCCGCCAACCGGGCCGTGAGCCGGGCGCCCACAGATCCCGCTTACGCCTTCCTGCCGGTGATGGTCGTAGCGCCACGAGCGGCCGAGCAAGCGTCGAAAGTAGCGGTGCCGATCGAGGCGTCCGTCGGGCGAGTGGTCGGGGAATACGTGATCCCCTATCCGCCTGGCATCCCGCTCGTCGTGCCCGGCGAACGGATCGATACTCGAGTGCTCGCCGCGCTGGCTCGTTTCGAGGCTGTCGGCTGCCGCATCGTGGGTCCATCCGATGCAACGCTGGCGACGCTGCGGGTTATCGCCGACTGATTCCGTAGGCGCGCCGATGATTCAGTGGTCGCGCTGTCGAGAGCGCTACCCTCGACACCCATGACTGATATCGCCGCCGGCACAAGGCTCGTCTGCAACTGGTGCAAGACCCAGAATGCCGTGGGCGCATCGACGTGTGACCGATGCGGGGCGCCGTTGGACGGGGCCAAACGGGTCAGCGACTCGGGCTGGCGGGAGGCGCCGCGCCTGCGCGATATGACCGAGTTCCACTTTGCGTCGTCGACGTGTCAAGTCGAAGGTGAGATCGTGCCGGTCGCCGAGATCAACTTGGCCAGTGGTGACTGGGCCTTTTTCGAGCACCACACGCTGCTATGGAAGGACGAGCACCTCGAACTCGATACCCTCCCGACCGATGGCGGAATGAAACGGGCCTTCGGAGGTATGCCGTTCATGGTGACCGTGGCTCGTGGCCCTGGAAGATTGGCGGTGAGCAGGGACAACACCGGAGAAATGGTCACGCTGCCGCTACAGCCGGGCGAAGAAGTCGACGTGCGCGGTCACGCCTTTCTTCTGGCCACGCATTCGATTGATTACTCATTCATTCGCATCAAAGGTCTGAAGAACATTCTGCATGGTGGGGAGGGCCTATACCTCGATCGCTTCAAGGCGAAAGACGAACAGGGTCTGGTGATTTTGCACGGCTATGGAAATGTTTTTGAGCGAGAGCTGAAGGCGAGCGAAGTCATTCTTGTTGAACCAGGAGGATTCCTATACAAAGACGCCAGCGTCACGATGGATACCGAACAGCAGAAGCTGAAGACGTCATTGTTCGGCACGCAAGGCCTGTGGTTGGCGAAGTTGACCGGACCGGGTCGCGTCGGCATCCAGTCGATGTACCACCACCACGAGACCGACTGAGCGGTGTCGAGATGGCCACTGAATACACTTGTCATTACTGCAAGACCACGTCCATCGACCCGGGCCGGAGCTGTCCGGCCTGCGGCGGGCCGATCGACGTAGCCGCCGTCGTCACTCGCGCTGGGTGGGAGGAGTTGCCGGCCATCGCCGATATGGCGCACATCCAATTCGGACGTTCCCGGGTCCAAATCGAGGGTGAACTCGTACCGGTCGCCGACTTTGCCCTCCATGACGATGAAGAGATTTGGTTTAATCACCACGTCCTTCTGTGGAAGGACCCGCAGGTCCACCTCGAGCGCATGTCGATGAGTGGGGGTGTCAAGCGGGTCTTCGCGGGAATACCGTTGATCTTGTGTCGGGCCAAAGGACCAGGCCACATCGCCTTGAGTTTCGATCACTCCGGTGAGATCGTGGCGGTGCCGCTCCAGCAAAACCAGTCGATCATCACTCTGGAGCACCACTTTCTCGGGGCTTCCTCAACCATCGTTTATGACTATCAACAGTCTCCGGTGTGGTTTCGAACACGGAATGGAGACGAGACAGAGACCCACTATCCGATGGGTCGTTATATCGACGAGTTCACCGCCAAAGACGGCCACGGGCTGTTGCTGCTCCACGCCAAAGGAAACGTGTTCCGCCGCGAGCTGGCGGCGGGTGAGGAGGTACTGGTGAAAGGGGCCGCCTTGCTGTACGTCGACGGAGGCATGGCGTTCAGCTTGCACCTCGAGGGGGTCGTGAACCGTGGCGCACGGCTGTTCGGTCCTAACTTTTCCCGCTTCGCGTGGGTGCGGTTGCAAGGACCGGGTCGTATCGCCATCCAATCCGTTCACGGCCAGCACGAGGTGACTTCCAACAATGTGGTCGCCTCCGCCAACGGCACGACCAATCGCAACTGGACTTGACGAGACCCGAGTTGACCAGACTCTTGAGCAGGCACGGTTCGGCGGGTCCCCGAATCGGGGCGTGACGCATGCCAAGCTTGCAGTCATGATTGCCGAATCTCCTCGACGGGCGCGCTGGGCACCGGCCGAAGCGAGGTCGACCTCATGACCAATGAGCCCGGGCCCGCCGGTTTGAGCGGTTCGGAGCTGGGCAAGCAACGGGCCGGACGATTCGCCGCGGGGTTCGTCGAATCCGGCATGAAGGTGGGCCTGGGCACCGGCTCGACGGTGCACCACACGATGGTCGCCCTCGCCGAGAAGTCGCTCGATATCGCCTGCGTGGCCACATCGCGGCGAACCGAGGCGCTCGCCCGCGAACTGGGCCTCCGCATGATCACGGCCGATGAGGCCGGCCGGTTGGAGATCGCCATTGATGGCGCCGACGAGGTCGACCCGATGTGTCATCTTGTCAAAGGCGCCGGCGGAGCCCATACGCGCGAGAAAGTCGTAGCCGAAATGGCCGACAAGTTCGTCGTGGTCGTCGACGATTCCAAGTTGGTAGAGGCGCTCGGCGCTTTCGGATTACCGATCGAGGTGCTCGACTTCGCCCCGGGCATCGCGTCGGCTCGGCTCGAGGCCCTAGGGGCCGAGATGGTGACTGTGTTACCAGAGCGGTCCGACGGCGGCAACGTGCTCTTACGGGTCATGTTCGAGGTAATCGAAGACCCGGCCGAGCTGGCCGCGTCGATTAAGGCCATCCCCGGAGTTGTCGAGCACGGACTCTTTCTCAATTGGTGCGTGGCCCGTGTCATAGTCGGCACCTCCGAGGGTCAAGTCCGACAGATCTTTCCGCCGCACTAACGGCACCAACCAGGACTCCGTGCAGATCACTAACATGGCGTGGTGACGCAAACGCTGCCTGACGGCACAGCCCTGGCCGGCGAGGTCACCGATCTCCTGGTCCATCTCATCCGCAACGCCTGCGTCAACGACGGCCGGGCCGAGTCGGGCGACGAGTACCGCAGCGTTGACGTGTTGCGCCAGTACTTGACCGCCGACAGCGCCGGGCGGGGCATGGATGTCGAGATCTTTGAGCCGACGCCGGGTCGGCAATCGTTGGTGGCCCGCATCGAAGGAAGCCGCGCCGACGCCCCCACCCTCATGCTGATGGGCCACACCGACGTGGTGCCCGTCTCGCCGGAAGGCTGGCAGCGCGACCCATTCGGGGGCGAAGTGGTCGACGGCGAGGTATGGGGCCGCGGTGCGGTTGACATGTTGAACCTGACGTCGTCGATGGCGGTGGCCTTCAAGCACTTAGCAGAATCCGGTTTTCGGCCCGACGGCACGCTCATCTACCTGGCGGTGGCCGACGAGGAGGCGGGTGGCGACCACGGTGCCAAGCATCTGGTCGAACACGAACTCGACGCGGTGCGGGCCGACTACATGATCACCGAGTCCGGCGGGATCGTGACCCGCACCCCGAGCGGACCCAAGGTCACTGTGCACGTCGGCGAGAAAGGTGCGCATTGGGTGCGGCTGCACGTCGGAGGGACGCCCGGACACGGAAGTCGGCCCCTGCGCACCGACAACGCGCTCGTCAAGGCGGCCCGGATCGTCGACCGCTTTGCCTCCCATCACCCCAAGGCGCAGATCGGTGACGTGTGGCGGCGATTCGTCGATGGGATGGAGTTTCCCCCGGCGATTCGCGACGAAGTACTCGACCCGGATCGCGTGTGGGACTTCGTCCACGAATCCCCGCGCCTGCAATTGGCTCGCCACGCCCATGCCTGCACGCACACGACGATTTCCCCGAACGTGATTCACGGCGGCGTGAAGACCAACGTGATCCCCGATCAGGTGGCCATCGATGTCGACATCCGCACCCTGCCAGGCCAGACCGAGGCGGAAATCGACGCCATGATCGCCGAGATCATCGGACCCGATTTGGTGGGCGATGTGCGGGTCGAACTCATCCACTACTCGGAGCCGAGTTCGTCGCCGATGGACACGCCGCTGTGGGACGCGCTTGCGCGGGTTACCCAGCGGCTGGTACCGGGCGCCGCGCTCATCCCTGGGCTCATCGTCGGGGGGACCGACGCCCGATTCTTTCGCGCCGCCGGAACTGTCAGCTACGGCTTCGGACTCTTCTCCGAGCGGCTCACGTCCGACCGCTACGCTTCGATGTTCCACGGCCACGACGAACGGATCGACGTCGACTCGTTGGCCCTCACCACCGACCTCTGGCTCAACTTGGCGCCCAGCCTCCTCGGCGGCCGCTGAGCAATGCGGAAGGCAACGAAGCATACTCGCCATCTCGAGACCATCACGTGTGGGTTGCGGGGTCACGTCACGCCCGCGGCGCGGGTGGCTCGGCTTCGCGGGTTGGTCGACAGCGGGCTCGGCATCGAGACCGAAGACCGGCGGTTTGCCCGCTGCATCCGCTGCGACGCGTGGATCGCGATCGTGCGCCCTATTGCCAATCCGGAGCGCCAAGCCGTCGCCGAGTATACCGATATCGAGTTACCCCGGCGCGGCGAGGCCCTGCGGGAGGCGGTGATCATGCGGGCCATCGCCGTCAACAAAGGCTTACACGCGACGGTCTTCGGACTACTGACGATCCTCCTCACGGCTATCGAGTTCAACCTCGGACCGCTGAAGCGATGGGCGCAAACCGTCGTCGACCAACTCGAGAAACCTTTGCGAGACACGGGTCAGGACCCGTCGCGCAGTTTTCTGGTCCGTCAGCTCAACAAGATTTTGAGCATCCATACCGGCGGGCTGAAGGTACTAGTCTTCACCGCTCTCGTGTATTGCGTGATCGAAACGGTGGAGGCGATCGGACTATGGAGAGAGCAGCGGTGGGCCGAATACCTGACCGTCCTGGCCACGGCCGGGTTTCTGCCCTTCGAGATACATGAACTCACCAAAAGAGTCACCGTTGTGCGGGTTGGGGCGTTGGTGATCAATATTGCCCTTATCGTCTGGCTTGTGTGGAAGAAACGTCTGTTCGGACTCAAGCTCAATCACGACGCCGAGATGCTCGATCGCCAATCGCTGCTGGGCCCACCGGCCCATCTCGTGAGCGCCGAAGCGGGGGAGTGATCGTGACGAGCGCAGCCAATCCCGCTACCGGACCTCTGGCCGGAACGAAGGTCCTCGACCTCACGACGGTCATCATGGGCCCCTACGCCACCCAGATTTTGGGTGATCTGGGGGCCGACGTGATCAAGCTCGAGGAAGGGACGGGCGACCTCGTGCGCTACTTGAGCCCCAATCGCTCGCCGGGTATGAGCGGGTTTGTGCTCAATGTCAATCGGAACAAGCGCAGCGTCCAACTCGATCTCCGCAGCGCTTCGGATATCGAAGTATTCTGGGCGCTGATCGAGTGGGCCGACCTGTTCGTCACCAACGTGCGTCCGGCCGGACTGGCCCGCCTCGGCGTGACGTATGAAGCGGCGGCGGCGCGTAATCCTCGCCTCATCTACGTGAACGCAGTCGGTTACGACACCCGCGGCCCCTACGGATCGCGTCCGGCCTACGACGATCTGATCCAGGCCGGATCCGGCCTCACCGGCCTCATGGCGCGCGTGGCCGAGGACGGCCGGCCCCGATTCGTGCCCACGATCGTGGCTGACAAGACCAGCGGATTGATGGTGGCCAACGCCGCGCTCGCCGCGCTCGTTCACCGCAACACCGCCGGTCCCGATGCGCCGGGGCAACAGATTGAGGTTTCGATGCTCGAAACGATGGTCTCGTTCGTGGCCGTCGAACACCTACAGGGCCACGCTTTCGAACCCCCGATCGGACCGACCGGGTATGGGCGCATTCTCAGCCCCGATCGCCAACCGGTGCGGGCCTCCGACGGTTGGGTGGTGCTCATGCCGTACACCGACCAGAACATTCGGGACTTCTTCGCCCAAGTGGGGCGCCCCGAGGTGGCCGACGACCCCCGGTTCGCGACCTTCGACAGCCGTGTGAAGAATGTCTCCGCCATGTACGAGCTGTTGGGCGAGCTGGCGCCGGCCCGATCGGTCGACGAGTGGATCGCGCTGTGCGAGCCGTTTTCGATCCCATGCGCCCGCGTGGTCGATTTCGAACACATCGCCGACGACCCCCACCTGGTGGCCATCGGCTTCTTTCAAACGGCCGTTCATCCTACCGAAGGCCCATACCGACTGGTCGGCTCGCCGGTGCGGTTTTCGGCCACCCCAGCCAACGTCCCGAACGTCCAGCGCCACGCCCCGCACCTCGGCCAGCACACCGAGGAGGTGCGGGCCGAACTCGGATTCACTTAGCGTCCCGCGGCGGACGCAGACGTAGCGAGACAGTTGTGTAATTATGTAATCATGATTACAAATCGTCAGCATCTACAAGCGTGGTTCGCCGGCCAGGTTCCCGACGGCTGGTTCAGCGGGCCCGTCGAAGTGGGAGGCGACCGTGACGAAATCCTGGTCACTGGCACCTTGGCCGAACCTTCATTGCCCGAGGGAGCAACCGACGATGACCGGGTCGTCGCCCAATCCAGCCGCATCGTCCGCTTCCGAGAAGACACCCGCGAGCAACGCATCGCTATTGCCACTCAGGCCGAGGCGGCCACCGAGACCAAAGTGAGCTGGGCCGTCACGTGCGGCCCCCGCCGTGAAGTGTTCACGAACTTGAGCGCACCGGTCATGACCCGCCTCCGCCTGGCTGAGCGCCAAGTGCTCGACACGCTCGTCAACGCCGGCGTGGCGCGCTCCCGCAGCGACGCCATGGCCTGGTGCGTCCGCCTAGTCGGTCAACACCAAGGTGATTGGATCGAGCAGTTGCGCGCCGCCATGGTCGAGGTCGACCGTGTCCGCGAGACCGGTCCAACCGCATGAGCGACGGCGGCGGCTGGTCGGTCTGGGCCTAGGCCTCACGCGGTTGGGCCCGGCGTTGGTGGGTGGGCTGGTTGTGGCCAAGGGGTGTGGTGGCCCGTTTGACGTGCCATTTCGCCATTTTGCGGTTGATGACGTGGGGGTTGGCTCTTTGGCGGCGGGTCGGGTTGAGTCGTCGGCCGAGCCCTCGGAGCCAGTGGCCTGTCAGTGTCGCAAGGGGGAAAAGGCGCCCTCGTGGGCGATGGATCTGCGGGTGATGCCGAGGGCGGGTTGGCGACGAATCGTTCTCCGCGGCCTGCTGTTCGTCGGCATAGGTCCGACAAGGAACGACGGCGGCCAGCAAAAGTTGCGCCAGCTTTGCGTTCACGATGTCACACTCGCGAAAGGACGATCGCGTCGACACTTTCGAGTACAACCTCGGGGCGTTGCGGATCGGCCCGAACCACGACGGAAAGTAGCACTGCCTGGGAGCAGATCGCCTTGCTCCAACGCCGGGCCGGCAACCGTCGTGTACCAGCCCTCAGTAGCGCTCATCGAGGGCGGGATCGAGCCGTGCCCACTCCTCGGTGGACTGACCCGGAGCGGAGGACAACGCCGTGTCAAGCACCAAGCCGCAACCCCAATGGTCGGGCCGCTGGGCGTGCGAGGAATATCGAAGTCGGGGCCGAACTCGACTTGACTCGTTTATGGCTTTGGTTAAGCGCGTGACGTTTGCCGCGTCATCGGGTGCGTCCTATACTATGCCGCCCGGCATATCCGTCGGTATCTTTGTTCAATATGTGCCCGCGACCAATCGGTTCGAGCAGTTTTGCTCTGGCGCGGTAGTAAACTTTACGAGCGGCCGAGTCGTTCAGGCCGCGGCGCATTGTTCTACAACAATGGTGGGTTCGAGAACTTGAGCAACATTTACTTTGCGCCAGGATGGCGTCAAGGAGCAAATGCTGCTCCGTACGGATTCTTTTACGTTGACTTCTTCTCGATCAGTTCATCGTACGGAGCAAACGAAGACTCCAGCAACGACATCTCATATGTTCATCTGAGCACGAACATCCAGAACGTCGTAGGCGGATTGAACGTTAATTTCGGGAACTCTGTCCCGCCGTCGGGGCTACTGAATGGCTACCCGGCAGACACGATGTTTCAGTCCGGCAACGTATGGGCGCCAACAGCGAAAAAATCTTGTTCAAACGCAATGGAGTTCACACAGGTATTTGTTCAAGACGATGACAGCCCGCGCTGGTCGCTCCGATTCTGATTATTGCCAACTGCATGAACCTTAATGGCGAGCGTCCGGCGGACCTTGGTACAGCGCGAGCACTGCATTCTCGCTTAACTCAATCACGGACACCGATCGGAGTGGGAGTGTAGCGTGTCACCTTTGGGCCGCGGTTCGGCAGCAATGCCGCTGCCGTGTTAGCAACCGTCAACTACTGATTGGATCACGAAATGAACTCCCTCGTCAAGATCGTTTTGCCGTTCCGAATTACGATGATTGCTCCGCTCGAAAGTTCAGCAGCCACCCCCAGCACTGTCTGTACCCAGACCACTCCTGTGGCATCGGGGCCATCGGTGCTAAAGCCACGCAGCAAAGTAAAACCAAAGCCGCCCCACAATAAGCCGGTGTCCGGTCCGTCCATGCCAATAGTTCTTCCTGCGGGGCCGACGACCCTTCCGGCCCCGCTTTCCCAGGCCGAGATGGACGCGGCCGAGGCGCACGGCAAGGCCATGCAAAAGATGATGATGGACCGCATCGAAGCCCTGCAAGCCGCCAACACTGCGACGCCGCTCACCGCAAAGCCCGCACAGGTTCTCACGAAAGCTGGCTGCACCCCTGTACCTGTGGCGGAATTTGGGCCCGGGCCATCAACTACGTTGCCCCCACGCCAGTTCAAATAGTTCAGACCGCTTTCGTCGGCGCGGTTCCGCACGCCAATCTGTGGAGTGTCACCTCCCATCGGTTACGAAGGCGGCCCCGCACGATGGCAGCTTCTCCGTCCCGACAGTTTCATCACGGCCGCCGGCGAGCCGCCCGACCGCCGGGCCAGCCCGCTACCGCGCCGATCCTCGCCTGGCCCGCATCGGATTTCGCAGCCAGCAACGACTGCACGACCATTTCGACAAACACGATGCCGAATTCGGCCACATTACCGAGACTGAATATCTCCAAATGGCACAAGCTTTGCGCGATGCTCCGATTTCCCAATGGGTGCTCGACGCCACGCAAGCCGACGGCACGATCAGCCGCTTCGACCGGCAGACGGGTGCGTTCATGGCCTTTGACACCGACCTCACCATCCGGACATTCTTTCTGCCCGATGGCGGCGAGGCGTACTTCCGCCGGGCGGCGAACCGGACCCGCTGAGCCGCCCGAGTCCCGCCCGAAGGCCACCGAACCGACCGTGACGATCGACTCGAGGCCAGCCCGGGTCAGGGTATCCAGCGTTGGGCGCCGGAACCCACCAATTCGCGGTCGCGCTCGTCGCCGTTGTCGGCCGGGACAGGCAATAGGGTGTCGACTTCGACGAGGACGAGGAGTGCGTTGTCGTGTCGGTGCGGCCGTCGAAGGGAGCGAAGCGGGGGTGCGGGCGTTGAAGGGAGCGAAGCGGGGGTGCGGCCGTCGAAGGGAGCGAAGCGGGGGTGCGGGCGTTGCGGAAACGTTGCCCGGGTTATGACCAGGGTGAGGGTAGGCGGCGGTGGCGGGCGTTGGATCTGGGCACGATCCGGGCTTTCCTGGAGGCGGACTCACCGAGGGTGTTGCCCCGATCATGGTGTTGTCACCGCGCAGGTGCCGTGGGCGCGTCACGGCACCGGTCATACGTACGCGTTTGATGACAGCGCGGCGTGGCTGGTCACGCACTGCTCGAAGTCGGCGGTACGTGATCTGTTGCGGGTGGCGTGGCGCACGGTCGGGCCGGCCGGCAGTGGCCCTTTAATGGCCCGTCTTCGGCTTGGGTTTTGCTTTGTGCTTGGCCCGCACGACCAGCTTCTTGTGGCGAACGCAGACCGTGCGCCGCCCGCGCCGAGCCGTTTTCACACAAATCCGCCTGGTCGTCGACTTCGAGGTTAGCTTGCCGGTCGCCGGGCTAAGGGCCGGAGCAGCCGTAGTGCGGGGCGCGGTCGTTGTGGGGATGGTCGTCGTTACGGGGATGGTCGTGGTGGGGGGTGTCACGGTCGTCTTGGTGACGGTCATGGTGGTCACGGCCGTTGATGGCGCACTGGTCGACGGTGCAGTCGTGACGGCCACGGAGGTGACCGTCGGGCTGGTCGTTGTTTCGGCCGGCGTAGCCGCCGCACCGGTGGCTCCGGACGTTGCCGCGGCGGCCCCTGAAGTTGACCCAGATGCACCGCTGCCTGTCCCTGACGCCGGGATTGTGGCGGCGGTCGTGGGCGCCGTGGTCGGTGCTGTCGTCGTTGCGTTGGTCGAACCCGGGGTTGTGGTCGCGGCGATCGCCGCCACGTTCGAAATGGTCGTCGCCGGGGTCGTCGTCGCCGTACTCGGCGCAGTTGGTACCGCAACTGTCGTCGTCGTCGTGGTCGTTGTGCCGGCTTCGCTGGTGGGTGGACGAGTCAGCGCGCCCGTGACCGCTTGGCGTAACGCGTTGAAGTACGCGTCGTCGGGAAACTGGCTCCAATTGTTGGTAGGAGCCACCCAGATCAACCCGGCGTTACGGGTCTTGGCCAACGCCGCCGCCGCGGCCACGCCGGCCATCGGCGTGGCGTGGATGATCTGCCATTGCTTGCTCGCCGGAAGCATCCGGCCCCATTCGCTGGCCGGCCAATTCTGATAGCTGGCAAAGGTCCCTTCGAAGTTGACGGCCGTAGTCGAAATCGTGGTGAAACACTTGCCCATGGTCTGACCCGGGTTGTAAATGAGACCCTTACCCGCGGCCAGTGCGCTGTTCCAGTACGAGCGGTACGTCGCTTCCGCGAACACCGAGCAGCCGGACCTGACCTCGTCGAGAAAGACACCATCGAAGTCGGCATCGGCAAAGGTCGTTGCCCCGCGGTCGGGGAAGGCGTTGGCGCTCTTGGTCAAATAGCCGGTCTCGATGTAGCGATAAACTCGTGCGCCGCCGGCGCGGGCTCGTCGCAGCTTCGGATGCAACGCCGAAATTTCGGCGTCACTGGCGTTGACAACCACGGCGCCGATGTCGCTGATGCCGGCGAGAAGCCGTTCCCATTGGGCATCGTCGGTGAAATACGCGGGCACACCCAGCTTGGGTCCTTCGGCGACGGGATATCCCGCGTTGGGGTCGAAAGTCGCGCTGGTGGCATGGGCCGAATCAATATTAGCGGGGTCGACGACTGCAGCTGGATCGGTTTGCTCGCGCTGTTGGTTGGGATCTGCAGGAAGGGACAGCGAGTGCAGGTTGTCGAAAGGCTCGGGCTCCGCGTACTTCTCATCGA
>JANYDT010000221.1 GCA_025359845.1 Acidimicrobiia bacterium | reverse complement strand
TGATAGCCAAACTTATCGAGTTCGTCATCGACTATGACGCGACGGCCGGTCCGTTCAAATGGACTTACGCCGCCGACCCTCTGGTAGCATGAAATAGCATGAACTGCGACGCGCGCGTTACTTACGCGACGGTGCACTAGCGGCGGAACCGAAAGTGTTCGGCCGTTTCGAAGCCGAGGCGCCGAACACGAGATGGATCACCGATGTCTTGGTCGGCCCGTTCGTGCCTTACCCGCGTATCGACATGTCGGTGCGGGCCCGACTGTTCCTGATCGTCGATGACCATTCCCGGCTGCTGGTGCACGGCCGGTTTCATCCGGTGGAGAACACCCGCGCCGGGCAAGACGTCCTACGTCAAGCAATCCTGCGGTGCGGGCTCCCCGAAGTTTTTTACGCCGATTACGCCGACCTTCGCGTTATGCCGACCTCCGGCCCGGATGCCTTGCGAGGCGGGGTGGACGAGTTGAGATTGTCGGCATAATCCGGCGGGTGGTTGGCGAGGCTTCTTCTCCGATTCTGGAGAAGGAGACATAATGCCAAGGCCGAAGAGCAAGGTCACGAGAGCTGTTGTGGAGGGCCCGTTGGCGCAGTTCGCTGGCGTGTACCGGTCGCGGTTGGAGGTGTTGGGTTACACGCCGTTGACGATCGTCAACGAGTTGCGTCAGGTCGCGCATCTGAGCCGTTGGATGCTGGCCGGTCACCTGGCTGCGAGTGATTTGACGACGGTGCGGATCGAGGAGTTCCTCGTGGTGCGTCGTGCGTCGAGGGGCAATCGGAACTGTTCTCTGCGCGGGTTGGCGGTCCTGTTGGCGGTGTTGGTCGAGCAGGGCGTGGTGACGGAGAGCTCTGCGTCAGCCGCGAGCTCGGACCGTGAACGGGTGCTCGTCAAGTTCCACACGTTTCTGCTGGGCGAACGCGGGCTCGCTGCGGGCACGGTGGGCGCGTATGTGGAACGGGCGCGTCGGTTCTTGGCGGGCTGCCCACCGGAGACGGAACTGGCTGGTTTGACAGCTGGCGATGTGACTCGTGCGGTGCAGCGCGAGGCCGCCAGGGTGTCGATTGGTTCGACGCAGTACTTCGTCGCTGGTCTACGCGCGTTCCTGCGGTTCTGCGTCGTCGAGGGTCTTGTCGGCCCCGATCTGTCTGCGGCGGCGTTGGCGGTGACGGGTCGTCGCCGCTCATTGCTGCCCAGGGGGGTCAGCAATTCGGACATGGCCGGGTTGCTGGGGTCGTGTGATCGGCGACGGTCCGAAGGGCGACGCGACTACGCGGTGCTGCTCGTGTTGGTCCGTTTGGGTCTGCGGGCGGGTGAGGTCGCTGGTCTGACGCTCGACGATATTGACTGGCGTGCCGGTGACGTCGTGGTGCGGGGCAAAGGACGCCGGGTGGATCGGCTTGCGTTGCCGGTCGATGTCGGTGAAGCAATCAGTGGCTACCTGCGACGCGGACGCCCGACGACGACACGACGCGAATTGTTCTTGCCGATGCTCGCACCGGTCGGACCGTTGGGTCGGGGTGGTGTGTCTTCGATCGTGCGGCGCGCGTGTCGCCGGGCGGGTGTCGCGGAAGTCGGAGCGCACCGGCTTCGTCACACGCTCGCGTGCTCGCTGGTGGCCGCCGACGCGGGGTTGATCGAGATCGGTGAGGTCCTGCGACATCGAGGAATCACGTCGACTGCGATCTACGCCCGAGTCGACGTTGAAACACTCCGGAGCGTCGCCCAGCCGTGGCCGGGACGCGTGGCGTGATGAGCGATCTCAACTCGCACCTGGAGGACTATTTGCGTCTGCGTCGGGGCCTCGGGTTCAAGCTGAAGTTCCCGGGCCAGGTACTGCCCCAATTCGTCGCCTACCTGCACGCCGCGGGCGCATCGACGATCACCGCCCAGTCTGCGATCGCGTGGGCTGGCCTGGCGGTCGGTGTGGCACCGATCTCGTTGGCGCATCGCCTCGGCGCGGTCCGCGGGTTCGCCCGCTACATGTCCACACTCGACCCGGCAACCGAGGTGCCCCCGTGCGGAGTCTGGCCGTCCACCGCTCGACGCCCGACGCCCTACCTGTGGACCGACGCCGACATCGAAGCATTGCTAGCCGCGACATGGGCGATGGTCTCGCCGTTGCGGGCAGCGACACACGAGACGCTCTTCGGTTTGCTCGCGACCACGGGCATGCGAGTCAACGAAGCACTCGCCCTCGCCCGCGACGACATCGATCTCACCGCCGGTGTGATCACAATCGGTGACGCCAAATTCGGTCGTTCCCGCCTCGTCCCGCTCCATCCCACCACTACAGCCGCGTTGCGGTCCTACGCGGCCCGTCGCGATGCGCTGTGCCCGAAACCGAAGCCGGCGTCGTTCTTCGTGTCGAGCACCGGCACCAGCCTCTCCTACAGCGGCGTCCGCGAAACGTTCGTGGAACTCACCACCACCATCGGCCTGCGAACCGCGACCGTTCAGCCGAGGATTCATGGCCTCAGACATTCGTTCGCAGTGCGATGCCTGATCGGCTGGCACCGATCCGGGACCCGCATCGACGGCCTCATGGTCGTGTTGTCGAACTACCTCGGTCACGTGAACCCTGCCGGCACGTACTGGTACCTGTCGGCCTCGCCGGAGCTGATGGACCTCGCCGCCGCCCGCCTCGACGCCAAGGCACGGCTGTGACCGCGTTCGCACCCACCCTGCAAGGCTTCTTCACCGAGCGTCTCGCAGGTCAACGCGATTCCAGCCCGAACACGATCGCGGGCTACCGCGACACCTTCCGGCTCCTTCTCGGTTTCGTGGTCGAGCGGACCGGCACGCAACCCTGCCAGCTCGACATCGGCGATCTCGACGCCCCGCGCATCGCCGCGTTCCTCGAACATCTCGAAGCGGACCGTCACAACAGTGCCCGGACCCGGAACATGCGTCTCGCCGCGATCCACTCCCTGTTCGCCTACGCCGCGTTGCACCACCCTGAACATGCCGGATCGATCCAACGCGTCCTCGCGATCCCGACGAAACGTTCCGACAAGACGCTCGTCACCTACCTCACCGAACCCGAAGCCGACGCCGTCCTGGCCGGCCGCGACACGACAACATGGACCGGCCGACGCGACTACGCCATGTTGATCCTCGCCATCCAGACCGGACTGCGGATCTCCGAACTCGCCCGACTCACCACCGGCGACATCACGCTCGGCACCGGCGCGAACGTTCACACGATCGGCAAAGGCCGCAAACAACGACGAACACCACTCGTTCCCCACACCATCCAGGCGCTCAGGTCGTGGCTCGTCGAACGAGGCGAGACGCCTGGGGATCCGTTGTTTCCGACGAGCACCGGACGGGCGCTCAGCCGCGACGCCATCGAACACCGAGTCGCCCTCTACGTCGTCAGAGCCTCCCAGTCGTGTCCATCGATCCGGACCAAGCACGTCACCACCCACACCCTCAGGCACACCGCCGCCATGCGACTCCTCCTCGCCGGAGTCGATATCACCGTGATCGCTTTGTGGCTCGGACACGAACAGGTCTCCACGACCAGCATCTACGTCCACGCCGACATGACACAGAAGGAACGAGCGATCGCACGCGTCACCCCACCCTCCACCAAACCCGGCCGCTACCGACCACCCGACACCCTCCTCGCTTTCCTCGAAGCCCTCTGATTATGCCCACAATCTCAACTCGTCCACCCCGCCTCGCAAGGCATCCGGGCCGGAGGTCGGCATAACGCGAAGGTCGGCATAATCGGCGTTGTGCCGACGTCGGAACAACGCCGACAACGGGGCCCCGTTCACGTCCGCCGCGTTGGCTCGCACATGCGCGATTCTCGGGATCCGGCTTGCGCATTCGAAACCATACGCGCCGCAAGGCCGCGGGAAACAGGAACGCTTGAACCGGTTCATCCGGGAGGCGTTCCTGACCGAAGCCACCCACCATGGCATCGGCTCGCTAGCGGAACTCAACGACCGCTTCGACGCCTGGGTCACCCAGGTTTGCAACACCCGCATCCACGCCGAAACTCAGCAGCGCCCGATCGACCGGTGGCAGGCCGGCGGGCCGCCACGACACCCGGCGCCGTCAACCCTGGTTGACGCGTTCCGGTGGGCCGAGACCCGCAAAGTCACGAAAACGGCGACGATTCAGATGGAAGGAAACGCCTACGCGGTGGACGCCGCCCTCGTCGGCCGCCGAATCGAAGTCCGATTCGATCCTGAAGACCTCACCCGTCTCGACGTCTACCTCGAAGGCCGACCAGCCGGTGTCGCAACCCCGTTCAAGATCGGGCGACACGCCGCCAAAGCCGTCCCCCAAGCCGCCCGCCCTACACCGGAGCCAACCGGGATCGACTACCTCGGCGTCGTTCAAGCCGCCCACGAAGACGACACCATCGGCACTATCCACTACCGCCACGCGCCGCTCATCAACGTAGCCCTCTTCGACGACAATTACATCACTACGACCGATCCGACCGAGGCCCCACGATGAGTCTCGCCCCGTGAGTCAAACATTTCGGTCTCACCCGGACCCCGTTCACGAAAACCATCGCCGCGAACCAGTTCTTCGCCCGTGACGGCCACGCCGAAGCCGTCACCCGGATCAGTTTCTGTGTTCAAGAAGCCGCCCTCGGTGTCGTCACCGGAGACGTCGGCGCCGGCAAAACCGTCGCCCTGCGAGCCGCCGCCGCCACCCTCGACCCGACCCGCCACCACGTCATCTACACCCCCAACCCCGCGTTCGGCACCCGC
>JANYDT010000219.1 GCA_025359845.1 Acidimicrobiia bacterium | reverse complement strand
CGATCGATTCGAAGGGCAACGTCAAGATCGACGGAGGATGGATCGATCTGCGCAACGGCTACGCGCTCGACTTCCACGGTTTCAAGATCGAGATCAGCAAGATCGGCTTCGGCAAAACCGACGACGGCGGCAAATGGATCGGGTTTTCGGGCGGCATGCGCCTCGTCGACGGCTTGTCGGCGGGTGCGTCGGTCGAAGGGCTCAAGGTCACGTGGTACGACGACGGTTCGAAAGATCCGAAGGTCACGCTCGAAGGTGTTGGCGTCGACTTCGAAGTGCCCGACGTCGTGTCGTTCAAGGGGCACGTCTCGTATCGCGAGTTCCTCGACGCCGACGGCAACTCCGTCAAGCAGTTCGACGGTGACATCAAGCTCAACCTGATCATGCTCGGTCTTGAGATCGATGCGGTGCTCGTGATCGGCTCGGCCACCAAGCCCGACGGACGCACGTATACGTTCTTTGCCATCTACCTCGCGGTCGAGCTGCCGGCGGGCATTCCGTTGTGGGCGACGGGTCTCGGCCTCTTCGGGTTGGCCGGTCTGTTCGCGCTGCAGATGGAGCCCGACAAGCACGCCGACGAAGCGTGGTACGGCGTCGGTCCGAGCGACGGTTGGTACAAACGGCCGCAGATCGGCGTTACCGATCTCGGTCACAAGTGGCGCAACCAAGAAGGCAGCCTCGCCATTGGCGGTGGTCTCACGATCGGAACGGTCGCCGACAACGGGTTCACCTTCAGCGGACGCATGCTGCTCGTGCTCGTGTTCCCCGGGCCGATCTTGATGATCGAGGGAAAGGCAAACCTCCTCAAGGAGCGCTCTAAGCTGAGCGACGAGCCGATCTTCCGGGCGCTCGCCGTGCTCGACGGACGGGCCGGCACGCTGCTTTTCGGACTCGACGCGCAGTACAAGGTCGGCGACGGCGGAGAGCTGCTCGACATTCGAGGTGGCGTTGAAGCCTTCTTCGATTTCCATGACCTCAACAAGTGGCATCTCTATCTCGGCGTGGACGAGCCACGGGACAAGCGCATCCGTGCCCATCTGTTCGATCTGTTCGAAGCCAACTGTTATTTCATGCTCACCGCGCAGAGCCTGCGCACTGGCGCGTGGGTTGGCTACGACAAGCGATGGAACTTCGGTCCCGTGCGCATCACGCTCGAGGCGTGGCTCGAGACGAACATCGCGATCAACTGGAAGCCGATCCACTTCCACGGTGATTTGTGGGCGCACGGCAAGGTCGACTTGCACGTCTTCGGGTTCGGGTTCGGCTTGTCGCTCGACGCGAAGGTCGCGGGCGACGTGTTCGATCCATTCCATCTGCTCGCGTCGGTGAGCGCGGCATTGGAGCTGCCGTGGCCGCTGCCCGATGTCGATGTCGACATCACCCTCGAATGGGGTCCGAAGCCCGACAAGCCGCCAGTGCCGATGGTGCTCAAAGAGGTTGCGGTTGAGCACTTGAAGGTCACGACCAGTTGGCCACTGGCGCGAGGCTCGCTGCTGTTGCCCAACTACGACAACGGCGGCTTCATCAGCGCTCCCGTGGGATCGACGGCGCCGACGAACCTCGACGACGCGCCCGTAGTTCCGCTCGATTGCCGTCCCCATATCACTTTCGGACGGGCCGTCCACGACGCCGCGCTCGTCGGCAACAACCCTCAACCGCCGAATCCGGCGGAGGAGCGGATCGGCGATCCCAAACAAAACCAAGGTCCCGCAAGGGTCAAATATCTCCTCAAGGGTGTTGCGCTCGAGAAGCTCATCGGCAGCACGTGGACGGCCGTTGCTCGTAAGGCCGACACTGCCAATCCGCCCGGCGTGCCTGAGCTCTATGGGTCGTGGGCTCCCGTGCCCGCGATGCCGGGCGGAAGCGCCACGGGAGCGATCGCGCAAGTGAAGCTGTGGCTCTGGAGCAAGTCGGCCTTCGACTACACGCTCAACACAAGCGGCTCGTGGGACGAGTGGTTTACCGATCACTACTCGTTTTATCCGTGCATTCCCGACGCGCCCGACAAGCACGTCTGCTGTGACTTCACTCGGTACCGCGCCGGTCAGTTGCTCGACGTGCCGCACTCGTGCGACCCCGACGTGACGATCATCGGATATCCCAGCCAACGCGTCCACGTCGAGCGTGTACAGCCTCCCATCGACGATCTCGACCGCGCCGCATGCTTCCCGGCGGAGTCGATGATGCTGATGCGCTTCGGTCGAACGGCGGGCCATGTCGATGTGCGCCTCGTTCCCCAAGCCTCGGCTGCCCGTGACTGCATCGACTTCTCAAAGCATGAGATCGGCCGCGCGCCGAACCCATTGCAATGGCAAGGCATCGAGCTCACAGTTCTCGACGAACGCAGCAACAAGCTGACGAACACCCAGATCGATCGTCTAGATGGCGTGAACGGCGTAGAACTCGGCTACGAGACCGACGTGCGCCTGGCCGATCACACCGATGATGTTTCGGTCACGGTCCTCAATCTCGGTGAGGACATGACGATCGAAGCCGTCGATGGCGGCGGGCGTGTCGTCGCGACGACGATCCTGCGGCCGTCGCGTCAACCACAGACCGCTTCCTTGCAAGGCGCCGGAATCGTCGTGGTGCGCCTGCGGGTGCCGGTCGGCAAGGGCGTGTTGCAAGAGGTGTGCGTACGTGCATCGCGCAACGCCGACGTCTTTGCGGTCGCCGAACTGGCGAACGGGACGCAGAGCGCGCCGATCCAAGCCAACGGTGATCACATCGTCGTCGATCTCAACGACGTCGTCGGGCTGTTGATACGCGGTCGGACGGAGTTCTGCGTGCTCGAAGTGTGCGTCGACCTCGGCCCCGATCCGGCCGACGTGCTTTCGCGCCAGGAGATGGCCACGCACCTCCAGAACGCAACCGCGCAGTGGAGTCAAGTCGGCAACGTTCTCGAACCGCATACGCGGTACCGCGTGCGAATCAACACGCGCGCTGAAGTGCGCGGCGAAGCCGAGCTGGCCGGATGGGTGCTCGACCAAGACATGGAGGAGTTCGCCTACTTCCGCACCGAAGGGCCGCCCGGGTTGACAGCGCTCACCGTGCCGCCCAATGTGCAGGACCCCGCCCACTTCGACAGCGGCCTCGACGATCTGCACCGCTACGTCAAACAGACCACTCCCGCTACCGTGCCTCCGACCGGTGACAAGCCCCTTCTGCCAAAGCCCGTGTATCGTGCCTATGACGTCGGCGTCGAGTTCAACGAAGACTACGTCGATCTGCTCTACCGCATCTCCGGGCGCGACCTCGGGCTGTATCTGTTCGACAACAACAACCGTCCGGTGCGTGACGCGGCGGGTCGCTTGCTGGTTCGTCCGAACGAATGGGGGACCGTCGAGCAAACCGCGTTCAATGCGTCGGAGCAACGCTGGGTCGAGATCGTCAACAGCGGCTCGTGCGCGTCGATCGATCTCACGACTGTCCCCAAGGACGTCACCATGCATTCGCACGCACCCGGCCAGGTGCTCGAACCCGACTCGGTGCACGAAGCGAGGCTCGCTCCGTTGCTTTTGCATGAATCGTTCTCCAAGTATGCATTGGGCGCGACCGCCACTGGTCCGAGCGGAACGCTGGGACGTTGGCTCGTCGTCGATCAAGGCACCACACAGGGCCCCTCGGCGTGGAAGGTGGACGCTACGGCGGCGCCGGTCTCGCGTTTCGTGATTCAAGCGACGAACATCTGGGGAGGCACCGTCGACGGCGTCGATCCGGTCAAGCCCGGAACGATGCTCGTGTACACCGCCGATCCGCAGCTGGCGTCGAACCATCCCGATCAGCCGGCGAACTGGAGCGACTATCGACTGACTGCGTTCGTACGCAACGAAGACGACGATGCCGTCGGATTGGTGTTCCGCTACGTCGATGCCAACAACTACTACCGGTTCTCCATGGACGCGCAGCGCTCGTACCGACGCCTGGTGCGCGTCGTCAACGGGCAGCACTCCATCCTCGACGAAGACGACCGGCGCTATCTCGCCAACGTTGACATCGCGGTGACCGTCGAGTCGATTGGATCGTCCCTTCGGGTCTACATCGACGGCGCGCTGGCGTTGTCGGCCGACGACCCGTCGCACATCGCCGGAACCGTCGGCCTCTACTGCTGGGCGAGCGAGAACGTCCGGTTCAGCGACATCAAGGTCGACGACTTCCGCATAGCCGATCCGGTGACGAAGCGACCCTCGCCGGTCTATCGCTTCCCGTTCACCACATCGAAGTTCGCCCACTTCACGCATCACGCGCACAGCTTCGACGACGTCGTTCGCGCTACCACCCTCGGAAGTGGCGTGTCGACTGCGGTTTGGTTCACAGCCGCCGCTCCGCTCAACAGCCCGGTCTTGGATGCGGAGTCGCGCGCCTTCGATGCGCTGGCCCACGCCGTACTGGGCGCCGGTGCTGACGGGTTCCCGAAAGCCGTCGAGGTCACCCGAGTGGAGAAGAACGGGAACCTGCTCGGCTATCTCGTGCGCAGCCCCGAACCGCTCGATTGGACGCGTCTCGAACTGCGAATGCTCTCCGCCCCGATCGTGGCCAAGGTCGACACCCTCGTGCCGGACGGGTTGAAGATCACGTCGGCGTCATTCGCAACCAACATCCCGAGCGAGGAGTCGATCAGCCTCGTCACACGCGACGCGCTGAACATCGAGGGCTACGCCGTCGACGTTCACCGTGTACCCGGACCGATCAAGGGATCGGTCGAACAGGACCTGCTGATCGACGAGTTCACCGAGGGCGGCCGCGGCTTGCTCTTCGCCGAGACGTTCGGTCCGAACGCCCTCGATCGTTATGAGATCGTCGATCAAGGCAACCTCTTCGCACCGTCGGCGTGGTCGGTGTCCGGTGGAGCGATCATGCAGAGTTCCAACATCGGCGGTGGCGTGTTGGCGGGTTTCGACAATGTCAAGCCGGGCACCATGACGATCATTGGGGATTCGGCTTGGGCATCGATTCGCATCGAGTCCCGATTGCGCTCGACCGACGACGACGCCATCGGATTGGTGTTCCGCTATGTCGATGCCGACAACTACTACCGACTGAGCTTCGACCACCAACGCAGCTATCGCCGACTTGTCAAGTGCGTCGACGGGACGTTCACCACGCTCTGGGAAGACACGACGGCGTCGTACACGCAATCGGTGGGCTTCGACGTTCGTATCGACGCCTTCGACAATCGACTGACCGGTTTCGTCAACGGCACGCCGTTGTTCGACGTGAGCGACAACTCACACAAGCTCGGCCGCATCGGTCTCTATTCGTGGTTGAACGTCGGTGCCTTCTACGAGTCGCTGCGAATCGAAGCGCTCGAGAGCGATCCCGTATTGATGCGACCCGATCTCACATCGCTCGATGGGTGGCTCGTGCTCGATCCGCCCGACCCACTCGACGGTCCGTCGGCGTGGACGCCGGGACCCGACGGCATCGCGCAGACCTCACTCGTGCACCAAGCCGGTCCCGACCAGATCGGCGCGCATCTGATCACCGGCAAGCCATGGGACGACTTCCAATTCTCTGTCCAACTCCGTTCGTCGTCGAACGGAATGATGGGTGCCCTGTTGCGCTACCGCGACAAGGACAACTGGTATCGCTTCACGATGAACCGCACCGAAGGCGTGCGCCGGTTCGAGAAGCGCGTGCGCGGTGTGCAGACCGTCCTGTGGCAGGCGGCCGCCGGTTTCGATCTCGATCGGACCTATGCGTTGACGCTTCAGGCCAGCAGCTCGCTGCTCACCGGCTCGCTCGACGGGGTGCCGTTGTTCGCGGTCACCGATACGGATATGTCGCGCGGATCAGTCGGCCTCACCACGTCGAACAACGACGGCGCGGTCTTCTCACACGCGCTGGTGCTCGACGCCGACCGGTCCGTTGCGGGTTATCGCATCTACGACGCGTCGGGCGTTTCGGCGTGGAGCACCGCGCACGGTGAGCTCCGTCAGCGAGCTCTGGTCGGCGCCAACTCCTATCCCAATCAGGGCACGCATGCGATCGCGGCCATCGATCTCACCGACGACGCCCGTCTCATCGTCGACGCGAGAAGCGACTCCGACGCACCGTTCGGTGTGGTGTTCCGCTACACCGATGAACGCAACTATTACCGCTTCTCGGTCAGCACCGCTGATCACGCCAAGCGTCTCATCAAGATGGTCGATGGCGTCGCGACGACGTTGTGGGACACCGCTGGAGGGTACGCACCTGGCGCGTCGCATCGAATCGTCATCGACGCACTGGGCGATCGCCTGATCGGGAGCTTCGACGGTGCTCGTCTTTTCGAAGTCACCGACTCGACGCACCCGCACGGATCCATAGGTTTGTACTGCTCGCGCAACGACGCGGTTTCGTTCGACTCGGTGCGGGTATCGACGCCTCCCATCGAGGCGTACGCGCTCTTCAACGACAAGTTCGCGATCGGAGACCTCACCGGATGGACCTTCATCGACGAGTCGAGCGGAGTAGTTGCGCCCCACTGGACGGTGGCCGCTGGCATTCTCACGCAAGGAAGCGGTGCGTTCTCACCGCCGATCGATCCGGCCGCCATAGAGAAGAAGGGCGCCATGGCCGTGGTCGGCGAAGTGATGTGGACCGATGTGGTCTACCGCGCAGTCGTGCAATCAAGCACGTCGCATTCGATCGGCGTGGTGTTCCGCTACACCGACGAAGACAACTACTACCGCTTCTCGATGGATCGTGCCGATCACTACCGAAGACTCGTGAAGAACCTCGGAGGTGTGTTCACCACACTATGGGAAGATGACAGCGAATACGAGGTCGGACGGGCCTATGAGGTGACGGTGGTGGCCAACGGCGATCAGCTCTGGGGCTACCTCGACGGCATCGCGCTCTTCGCAGTCAATGATCCCGATCTCACGCACGGACAAGTCGGCCTCTACGCGTGGCTGAATCTGCATAGCAACTTCTCGACCGTTACGGTCATGCCTATATCTGGGGCGTTCACCGACTGGGCGTTCCGCGACAACTTCCCGTACCTCACGCTCGACAAGTGGGTGTTTCTCGACAACGGCGACGCCGACGGTCCCTCTCTATGGAAGGTGACGAGCAATCGATTGACACAGACCAGTGCGATCCGCGGAGCCGCCTCGGGCATGGGTACCTATTGCGTCTCGGGCAAGGGCGCGCACCGATGGACTGATAGCCGATTCACCGCGCAAATCGGCAGTACATCCTCCGGCACACTCGGACTCTGCGCGCGCTTCGTCGACCCGTCCAACCACTATCGCTTCGAGATGACGGAAGCGGCCGGATCGCGTCTCGTAAAGGTGGTCGATGGCATCGAGACGCAGCTGTGGACGTCGCCGCGCAACTACGACCTCGACGTCCCACTCCTCGTGACGCTCGACTGCGTCGGCGAGAAGATCTCCGTCGCGGTGAACGGCGTCCTTTGGGCCGAGATCGTCGATCGAAGCCACGCCGCGGGACTAGTGGCGCTGTACTGCTCGGCCAACAAAGGTTCCTTCTTCGACTATGTGCGCGTCCAAGAGGCGGCGTGGCAGACCTACCACCGGTTCGGCAAACGGCCGACGGTCCCAGCCGGCCGCCGGTTGCGCATCTTGGCGTGCGGACCCGACAACGCGCCTCCCGCGCTACCCAACACCGTCGACCTTCATCGCGCCAATGCCGGTGAGTCTGGTTCGATCCTCTTCCGAGGATCGACGAGCGAGCTTCGCGTGCGTGCGCCGCTCGATCGCACCGAACACACTCGCACCTTCCAACGGTCGAGTCGCTTCGTCGAGATCACCGACGCTCGCATCTTGCGCCGCAACGATGGTTGTGGTTTTTTCCTGTGCCTGCCAACAGCCGACCCGGACGGCTCTCGCTTCGCGCCGGCCCACCATCGCGTGGCGCTTCGCTACCGGCGCGACAACACTGCCGTCGACCCACAGAGCCAAGTGTTACGCGAGAATGGCTCCTCCGCCGACGAAATGACTGTGTTGGATCTCATGGCCGACTGAGGCACGAAACAGCAGCGGTCGGGGTTGCGATGACTGGGGCGGGTAGCCTGCAGGCAGGCGGAACCCACCGGCCAAACAGACGATGACGGATGCTTGGATGGTCCTCATCGCTCTTTGAGGTGGCGGCACGGGACCCGAATCCCGTTCGCGGTGCACGCGTGATGGCTGGTCGGGAGGGCTGGGACGGGCGGTGTCTACGGTTTTGCGCCGGCGACGGCGGTGCCGTCGAAGAACCCCGGATTCACGTCGGTCAGCATCCTGGTGACGTTGCCGAAAACGAAGTCGCGGAACTGGGCTTCGGTGATGTGCCCGTGCTCGACGAGCTCCCATGCCTCGGGCAGCACATCGGTGGCGTCAGGCACATCCCAGTGCCCGATGTCGGATGCGAACAATGCGCTCAAGCGACCACCGGGAGGCAAAATCTTGCTGTTGAAAGCGAGCGCATTCATTGGGTCATCGGCTTCGCAACCGAAATGCAACTGTCCGGCAAACAGGGCAACAATATCGTCGATGCTCCGTAGACCCGATTCCGCAAAATCGTCGATGTCCACTATTGCTTTGTTCGCCGCGCCCGATCTCACTAAACTCTGCAAATACCGCTCCCTTCGATCGCCTAATGGACCGGTAGCGAACTCCTCGTACAACGTTGCGGCGAGCGACGCATCGATTCGGGCATCATCGTACCTGCCGACTACATCCTTGTTGCGCTTCTCGAAATGACCGATCAGATCGCACAGCAGCTGCGCGGCCCAACTCACGCCCCCTTCCAAGAACGCGAACCGCATCTGTGGGAAACGCTTCGGCACACCACCCATGATGAGACTTCGACACACAGCCTCCTGGGCGGCGGCGAAGTTGCCGAGGTGGTTGTGGACGTAATTTTGTGATGAGACTCGACTACCCCACCCGTAACCAATACCGTGAAACGATGGCACCACCCGCAGCTCGACGCAACGAGCCCACAACGGGTCATAGTCGTGGAGGCTCCCGTGGCCGAGCGTGTCGACCCACGACGCCTCTGTGCCATCGGGAAGGACGGAGCGAGGAACCACTCCGCACATCATCACGCAGCGCAGACCCAACTCCACGACGGCGTGTTCGAGTTCGGCGATAGCCTCTTCGGGCGTGAAGGCCGGGAGGATGGCGACGGGCTCGAGTCGGTCGCGGAAACCCGCGAACGTTTCGGCGTAATACCGATTCAGGGCATAGGCGCCGGCTTGGCGAACCTCGTCATCGGGATAGCTCATGAGCGAGAGCCCGAATGTCGGGTACACGAGAGCAAAGTCGAGACCGATTTGATCGAGTCGGTTGTAGAATAATTTAGGGAGTGCGGCGGTCATTCGGTCGAGCGTGTTCTCCGCCGGAAACGCATGAAAGGCACGAGCGGGCAAGAACCCCTTGCCACCGGTAAACCAGTTGCGATTGAAGCCATGCAACCGGTCAAGCACCTCGGGCCCGGCTGCCTCTCGCACGAAATCGAACACCACCGGAAGCACCTCCATGAGGTGTCCGTCACCATCGATCACCGGATGATCAAGTTTCGCCTTGATGCGGGCGACCTCAACGTTGCGCACGAACGAAGTCATGTGATTGCTCCCCTGGTCGGCTTCTAGGACGTTGCCACCGTAGCGCCCGGTGCCTGCCGTGTTGCGTCGCTGATGCGTCAACGGCGCGAGCAAGAGGTGCCCGGCGTCCCAGTGTCGGTCGCCGCGCACCTGCTCGGGCTTTCGGAGCGCACCGCGAGGGACTGGCTGACGCGGGGCCCGCTCGACCCGGTGCCGGGCGCGAAGCCGGCGCGGTGTCGACATCATTGTGGCGTTGCGGGCAGGCGAGCGGGCGCTTCAGCCGTCGGCCTTGGCCTTCACGATGTCAACCGGTCGGTGACCCAACGAGTAGGTCTTTCCAATAGACCGTATTCACCATTTGCACTTCGTCGCGCTTGGTGTCACCGGCATCGGAATTGTAACGGTCACCTTACTTCCGTCGGCTTTGTAGAGAGTCGTGACGATGAGCTTTCGATCTGTGCCAGGTGTTGCTGCTTCCACGTCAGCGGTGAGCGACTTATATGCCGAGGGAAACTGCTTACGGAGTTTTTGGTTAGTTGGACTCGACGAGGGCGCGGAGAATGTAAACGCCCCGTTGCTCATGTTCAGGGTGTAAATATTGAAGTAGCCGTACACGGGATCAACTCTCGGCCCTGTAACCAGCCACGGAAAATTCTTGGACGTTTGGCCCTGCAGCGGCGCACGGGTCCCCGTCGAGGTACAAGTCCCTGCGCTCCCTTTTTGGGGTCGACTGGGGTTCACTGCCTTCGGACCGGGGTAGTCGTCCTTGGGCACGTCCGGCCCGTTCGGCGCCTTCACGGTAGCGTTGCCTTGGATGGGCGGCTTGTTGTTCGTTGGCGCCGCCTCAGGAGCCGGACTGTTGGGGTCGTAATAGGGGTTGTTGAACTTGGGATCGGAAATCGATTGCCCTATCTTTGGGCTATCCGCTTCCCAACAAATGCCTCCGCACGAGGGATTTGTGCAGAAATACCGAGCCGGAATAGAGTTCAATCCATCATTGAATTGCGCGACGGAAATACTGACCGAATGGAAACCCCTCGGCACATAGCTTGCTACCTCGGTCGCCGAACAGGGGCCAAAGGTCATCATCTGGTCGGAACCACTCGTGCCGCCCGGACTATGGCCGGCGAACTCGTCAGCGATCGCGGCGGTGGACAAGCTGGACGAGCCGGCGGCGACGACCGCAACAGTTGCCCATCGGGCGAATCGAGAGGATCGACGATTGGTAGGCGTCACGGTGATGTTCATGGCACGAAATCTACGGCGGCGACGTCCGGTTGGGTAGCCCACAACTACCCCATTTCTGGCGCTGAAGCGCCCCGTCGGGTCTCCGAAACCGGTGCTACACAGCTGAAGCGGTACCCTTCCGGACAAACCCTTCGACGAAAGGAGCCTCCGATGGGCGCTTTGGGAGATGTGCTGGAGCTGGCGGCGACCTCATCGAAACGATGGACCACGGTGCAAGCCTCCGTGGTGCAGTATTGCCACAACGGACGCCAGCAGCGTTCGATCGAGCGCAACCAACCTGCGTTTCTGCCCAAACTGTCGACACCGCCGGGTGACCCGTCATTGCGGTCCGACCAACCGGTCGAGCAGACCACGACGGCGCGCCTTGCCGCGAAGGGTCTGGAACGGCTCCGGGTCGACACCGAGCCGGGGCCGGACATGCATGAGACGAGCCGGACGGTGCAGAACCCAAGTCAGCGGTGGACGCAGTCGGGCTCTGGCGAGGTGCATGTCACTGACCTGACCGGCCCGATGGGCGCATTCCCGGACCACAGCGGGTGGACGTTGCTCCTTTCCCCCTCTCAGGTGTTGGAGCACGGAGAGGTCGAATCGCTAGGTGAGAACGACGTTGCCGGACGCCCGACGTTACGAGCGCGGGTGCGTTCGCGGCTGGCCGACGGCTACCGCCCGATGCCGTTGCGCGGCCCGACCATCTTCATCTTCGCGGGCTGGTTCGGCGACGAGACCCTTGTCGATCTCGATGCCGCGACCGGAATCGTCCTTCGCCTCGAGACGTTCATCGACGGGGAGCTATTGCGTTCGTACGAGCTCCGCGACATCCGCATCGACGAGCCGCTCGCCGACGAGCAGTTCGACGAGCTGCCTCCGGCCGATGCCGTAACCACCAACGCCGTTCGCGAACCCGAACCCATCGAAGCGGTGGCGGCCCAGGTGTCTTTCACGCTGTTCGTCCTTGCCGGCTCGCCCTCCAGAGCGTTCATCACTCGACCCAAGCCCGACGCTCCGCCCGTGGTGTTTGTGCACCAGTTCCCTGAATCGGGCATGGCCCGTCCGAGGATGATTTCGGTACAGCTGCTCGAGTCGGCTTCATCCGACGCGCTGGCCGATCCAGTGGCTTGGGAAGCGATCGAGGTGGGCGCCCGCCCAGCGCGGATCTGAGAGCCCGTCGGCGGCGGCGAGGTCCACATTCGACTCGAACGCGACGGCACGCAGGTGTGGCTGAGGGGCATGCACGACCGGGACGCGGCCCTCGAAGTGGCGGCCGGCCTGGTGCCCGTCAGCGTGGGGTGACACCAGCGCCGGGTTGCGGAGGAACCCTTGAAGCGAGGTGACGGTTGAAGAACGCGGCGAGGACGTCGTAGGCCTCCCTGGCTTCGGGGAGACTCGGGTTGTACGGAAAGCAGTGCCACAGTCCTTCCCACACGTGGAGTTCGGTTGCGACACCGGCTCGGTTCAGGGCCCGGTGGGTGAGCAAAACGTCGCTGAGGTCAAACGATCGAGTCCCGCTGAGAAGCAGCGACGGCGGAAAGCGGGCCACGACTTCAGGCCAGTGGATCGGGGCCACCAGCGGGTCACGGTGATCGGCATCGCCGAGATACCCGTCACGCCATCCGTCCGGCGGTTGGTCGATCGTCGGTGGGGCGTCACCCATAGCCACCGCGGCCACGAAACGTGAATCGCCCTGCGCGCCGGCCCCGGCGCTGCACATGGCCACGGCCCCGGGGCCCGGGAGTCCGGTGTGAGCCAACCACGCCACCACTTGGGCGATCAGGACCGCACCTGCGGAGTAGCCGAAGATGCCGATGGCGTTGGGATCGTGATTAATGAGCAACGCTCCGTAAACCGCGGCAACGTCTTCGCTCGCGGCCGGAAAGCTGTGCTCGTAGGCTTGGCGGTAGTCGACGCACACGATCGCCACACCGAATACGGCGCTGACAGGAATGGCCTCGACGAGACCGCAGGCTTCGGCGCCACCCACGAACGCACCGCCATGAAGGTTGATGAGGATTCGGTGCCGGTTGCCTTCGGTCACCCCTGCCGCCGGGGTCACGATCTCGACCCTCACACCGCCCAGAGTTGTCTCTTCTATCTTCACCGCGTACCTGCGGTGCAGCACTTTCACGAGCGCACGGTGCAGCGAGGCCATTTCGCCACGGAACTTGTCGACCGCGGCGTGATATTCGGCGGTTGAGGGAAACGGGCCGTCCAAGGAGCTGAGCGCAGACAACGGTCGCCGCAGCCGCGCGATGAACGCGGCGCGAGCCTCTGCGCTGAGCGTTGCGGAGAACGGAAGCTGAAACGATGGCACGGTAACGGTGCTGTCGAGTTCTTCGAAAGAGGACTCGGCGTTCACGGTTGGGCGTTCACGGTTGGGCGTTCACGGTCGGGATCTTCGCGTTCGGGGTTGCCATGGCCACCCTCGGTCGTTGGTCAGCACACCCTACCGCGCTGGCCTCGCGGTGGTCTCAGTAGACGGCGGGCACGAGGGACGACACGTCTACGCCCGTCATCATCTTCTGGGGTAGTGCGGTATCGAAGTAGTCGTGCCAGCGGTGGATCTTGGCGTCGCGAACGACGAACGTTCCCATGACCGGTACTCCTTGCACACCGTTGGGGGTGCCGATCATGTCGAGGCGCTCGGTCATCACGACGTCGCCATTGGCAGCGATGTTCTTCATGACGTACTCGTAGGAGTCGGGGAACATGACGAATTGGCCGGCGAGGTTGGCGACGATGGCGTCAACCCCGACCGTCGCTTCCATGCCGCAGTTCTGGTAAACGGCGTCGTCCGCGAGGAACCTCCGCAGGGCCTCGGCGTCTCGATGGACCATGGTGTCGCAGAATTCTTGCACGATCGCTCGGGAATCAGACATGGGTACCTCTTCTTCTCGGTTGCTGGCGGCGGCGCCAGATATGGATAGCGGCATTTGCCAGATCCAGGAATTGTGTCAAGCTACTACCGGTTTCTGCCTCGATCGAGGGGCCTTCTTCGGCTGGGCCATCCCGAACGGGCCCATGGTCGCGATTAGTCCTCGACGACGATGGCTTGTTCAGGACACGTCGACGCGGCGCGGCGCCCGGCGGCCATGAGTTCAGCGGTGAATTCGGTGACGGAGACATACGCGTGCCCGTCATCTTCTCGAAGGTCGAACAGTTCGGGGGCGGCCATCGCGCACAGCGTGTGGCCCTGACAGATGCTTTCGTCGACATAGACGCGCAACGGGTTCTCCTGGTTGGGTAGTTTTGATGACGAGGATGGGCGACGCGGCGATATGGCGTTATGGCGCGGCGTAGCGACGAGGCGGGGTCAGCTCACAGCTGCGGGCGTCTCGGTAACGGTTTCAAAATCGAGTCGCGCCTGCCACGCGGCCATGGTCTCGGCCAGCCCCGGACCCTGACGTTTGCCCGACGCGAATGTCGCCATCAGATGTTGATATCCGTTGATGATGCCAATCGTGGCGTAGCGCTCCGTACCGACGTCATTAATCACATAATTGGGAATCCGTTGCAGCGTCTCCCACATGATTGTCTTGAATTGCATACGGGCAATGTTCGAACCGATGCACCGGTGGTTGCCGAGGCCGAACGCGGCGTGGCGGTTCGGAAATCGGTCTAGCTTGATCGTGTCGGGGTCAGGAAAGTGCAGCGGATCGCGGTTCGGCATCGCGAACGACAGCAGAACCCGATCACCCTCGGAGAACCGGTAGCCCGCCACCTCGCAGTCCTTCGTGACGGTGCGGGCGTCGCCCTGGGACGGACTGAAGTAGCGCAGAAACTCCTCGGTGGCAGTGTCGAGCAGCGCACGGTCGGCCATCAGCCGAGCCTTCTCCGAAGGGTTCTCGTAGAGCCATCGCCAGACATTTGAAGTGAACGCCGTGGTCGTGTCGAAACCGCCGCCGATCACGAGGAAGATAGTTCCGATGATGCCCTCGTCGGAAAGAGGTTTGCCATCGACTTCGGCGTCGATCAGGGCCTTGATCATCCCCGGACGGGGATGAACTCGAGCCTCCGCGACGCATTGCGCGAGTCGCATCACCATCGCCACCCCCATCTGCTGCACCCGCGCCAGATCGGGGCTGTCGGGCGGGGTGTAGATGCCCGCGTGGGCCGGCTCACAATAGACAATCCAGTCCTCAAGGGGCAGCCCAAGCATCGCCATGGTCAAAACGGCCGGAACGATGTTGACGATGTCATCGACGAAATCGACGTTTCCCTTCTCGATTATGTCGTCGATGCACGCATGGGGTGAGATCGCGCACCAGCGGCTCCCACTTGGTGATGGCGGCCGGCGAGAGGAAGGCGTTGAGCACCCGTCGGTAGTCCTGCTGCTCAGGTGGATCCATCTCGAGAAACCCGGCGGTGACTTGAGGGTTCGGGTCGGGGATTTGGATGCCGCGGTACAAGCTGGATGGGTCGGGGTTCTTCACGGCGGAGAAGAGGTCAGGGTGCTTGTACATTTCGCCCACCTCGTCGAGCGCGGTGACCACCCAAAAGCCGCCGTAATTCGTGCTCCACGTGACTGGGCACTGGCCGCGCAGTTCGTGACTGATCTCGGCGGAGCGAGCTTGATACTCGGGCGAGTGCTGATCGAAGTCGACCACGATGCGGCCGTCGCTGGGTGCGTTCGTCGTCTCTGTCATCTGTGCATCCTCATGTAAGCATTCTTCTCGGACGAGTGCGGCATGCCGCGCAACTGGCGCGACAGTACTGGGCCGCGGCGTCCCTCTTGGTCCAGCGCCGCGCCGCACGCATTCATCGCCTAAAATTCGGCTATGACTACGATCGAGCATCCTCGGGTAGACCCTCTCGACGACCTGCCGATCGAGGAGGACGACGTGACGGCCACCGAGTTACATGAGCGATTGAAGGAATTGGTCCGAGTCGGGTTGGCGTGGCGTCTCGGCGACCAAGCGCTGGTCATCGGCGACATCTTCGTGGCTAGCGGTCGACGCCAGGTTTCGCCCGACGTGCTGGTGCGTTTCGGAGCCCATCCGGGCGAGCGCAATCGCTACCTCGTCGACGTCGAGGGGGTTCCCGACGTAACGATCGAGATTCTGTCGGCCGTCAATCACACCACGACGGGCCTCATCAAGCAGCAGGAGAAGCGAGACCTCTTCGGAGCCATTGGGGTGAGTGAGCACATTGAGATCGATCCGCTGACCTCCACTATCCAAGTCTGGTCGTCGCGAGAGGGCCTGAGCCAATCGGTTTACGTCGGAAAGGAGTGGCGGTCGACCGCTTTGCACGTGACCTTCCGCTTCGACGTCGATGGGTTCGCGGCCACTGACGATGACGGGCAGGTCTTTGTAGAAGCGACCGCCAGTCTCAGCCAATTCAGGGCCGAACGTGACGAGGCCGCCGCCGAACGTGACAACGCGAAATCCGAACGCGACCGAGCCGCGGCCGAACGTGACCAAGCCGCGGCCGAACGTGACCGAGCCGCGGCCGATCGTGACCGAGCCGCGGCCGAACGTGACCAAGCCGCGGCCGAACGTGACAACGTGAAATCCCAACGTGACGAGGCGAAATCCGATCGTGACCAAGCCGCGGCCGAACGTGACAACGCCGCCGCCGAACGTGACCAAGCCGCGGCCGATCGTGACCGTCTTCGCATCCTGCTCGAACGCCACGGAATCGAACCCGGGTGATGGTCGACCCGGGTAATGATCGACCCTTAAGGCCACTCGGGCGGATCATTCCGGCCACTCGTCGGTTTCGACTAGAACGTCGCGGTGCGCATCGTGGTCGACGACGAACCGGTCGAGTTCGTCGATGGCGATTCTGTAGCCACCGCGATTCTCCGTACTGGAGGGCATCCGGCCCGCGGCGGCACACTCTGCCTGGCGGGGGACTGCGGCAACTGCGTCGCCCGCATTGACGGTGTGGCGTGGATGCGCACGTGCCAGACGTTCGCCGGTCCTGGCATGGTCGTGCGCCGCCACCCCGAAGTGGGCGCCCCGGCGGCCGACGTTGCCGCACCCGCGCCATTCGTCGCCAAGCGCCATCGACAGATCGACGTGGCGATTGTTGGTGGGGGCCGATCGGCACGAGCCGAAGCCCAACGACTCGCGGCGGGCGGTCGGCAGCCGATCGTGTTCGAGGCGACCGAGGGCAACGAAGTTGTTGCTGTCTATCCCGGCCCTGTGGTCATCGTACGGACGCCAACGGCCATGGTGCACATCGACGCGACTGAGGTAGTGATAGCTACGGGGGCGGCCGAGGTGCAGCCGGTCGTGCCTGGCAATGGGTTGCGGGGCATCCTGACCCCACGGGCGGCGGCCATCCTGGCCGCCCGGGGGGTCGATCTCGGGCGAGTCGTCATCGTCGGCGAAGAGTCGGCCGGTTTGTCGGGAACGGCGGTCACGGGCCGTCTCACACGGTTCGTAGAGCGGTTGAACACGGACGGGACGGGCACCGGTCGCATCGGCGCTGTGTCAACCATGGTTGACAGCTCCGAACACACTCAGGAGTGCGACACGGTTGTAGTCAACCTCGGGCTGGCGCCGCGCGATGTGTTGGCTCGGATGACCGACGACCCAGCGGTGCGCGTGATCGGATCGGCGGCCGTTGCCTACGCCTTGCCGGTGTGTCCCGTAGAAGGAGTCGTGTGCCCTTGCTCGGGCGCGGGGGTCGACGACCTCCAAGGGGTCTGGGACCGTGGCTTCCAAGAGCTCGAATTGGTGAAGCGGGCCAGCCTCGCCGGCACTGGCACGTGCCAAGGGATGGCCTGTCTGCCCCACATCCGGGCCTTCGTGGCCGATCGGTCCGGCGCCCTGCCCGAGCCGTTCACCGCCCGTCCGGCCGCCCGCCAGATCACGCTGGCCGAAGCGGCGGCCGGGTTCCACGTCGAGCCCTTCCGCCGAACGGCGCTCCACGACGAACACGTCCGCCTCGGTGCGACCATGGACCGCTTCGGCAGTTGGTGGCGACCGTGGCATTACGGCGACGCCGTCGCCGAATACTGGGCCGTGCGCGAGGCCGTTTCGCTGGGTGATGTGAGCACGCTCGGCAAGTTGATCGTGTCCGGGCCCGACGCCGTCGACTTTCTCGAACGGCTCTATCCGACCACAATCGCCGACATTCGGCCCGGCCGTTCGCGTTACGTCCTCCTTCTCAACGAACGCGGCCACGTGATCGACGATGGCATGGTGCTGCGCGAGTCCGAGACCCGGTTCGTGCTCACGTTTACATCCGGTGGCGCGGCCAACGCGGAGGCTTGGATGCGCGACTGGGCCGAGACCTGGGGCTCGCGAGTGCACCTCGTCGACCAAACCATGTCGCTCGCCGCCATCAACGTCACCGGACCTTTGGCCGGCGCGCTGCTGAAACGGGTGGGCGTGACCGACGTACCCAAGTTCTTGCAACACCGCCGTCTCGACGTGGCCGGTGTGCCCTGTCACGTCATGCGGCTCAGCTTCACCGGCGAGACCTCGTTCGAACTACATCACACGGTCCGCCAGTCGGTCGAGCTGTGGCGGGCGCTGCTCGATGCGGGCCGTAATCTTGGCGTACGTCCGCACGGCCTGCAAGCCCTATTCGGCCTGCGGCTCGAGAAGGGCCACGTGATCGTCGGCACCGATACCGAACTCGATACCACGCCCCGACGCATCGGCATGGAATGGGCCGTCAAGATGGACAAGCCCTATTTCGTGGGCCGCGCTGCGCTCGCTCGCACTGCGCCGCTCCCCGACCGGCGGCGCCTCCACGGGTACACGATGGAAGGCGTCGCACCGTTGGAAGGCGCGCCGATCCTCATTGATGACCGAGTGGTAGGTCATGTGACGTCGAGCTTCACGTCGCCCTTATTGAGGCGCGCCGTACTGCTCGGCTGGGTGAAGGATGGTACCGACGCCAACAGGGTGCGCATCGACGGTCGAACTGCGCTCCGGGCCGCCACCCCGTTCTACGACCCCGAAGGAGCTCGCGCCCGTGTTTGAGTCGGTCGACTTCGTCCGTGTCGTACCGGTGTTGCAGCCAATAGCCGCGTATCGCGTAGTGGCCGACCCTTCGGCTCTCTTGGCGCTCTTCGAGGCGAGTGCGGATTCGGTGGCGCCCGCGCCGCGGTGGCGGATTGCTCCCGACGAACTGCTCCGCGTCGCCAGTCATGGACCGCACATGGTCGAGCTGATGTCCGCCGCCGTGCGCCGGGTCGACGAACTGGCCATCGTGGTTGCGGAGGATGGGTTGGTCGGGGCGTGGTTCACCTGGGTCGAGTTCGACGCCGTGGTAGCCCCGCGGATCGAATGGTCGTTGCCCGCGGCCCGTCCCAGCGCTGCGCTTGGACTGGTAGCGGCGGTCCCGTGTCAACTTTGGCTGACAGACGAACTCGCACTACTGACGACATATGCCACGTACGCCTACGAACTGACGCAGCGGCTGTCGTGAACGAGTTCGTCGAAACATTGCTCGACCTGACGTGGC
>JANYDT010000168.1 GCA_025359845.1 Acidimicrobiia bacterium | reverse complement strand
GGGCACCATCCATCCGTACCGCGGCGAATGGATCGAGTTCGATGTCGAGCAGAAGCCCGGCAAAGACGTCACGGCCGGCATGCGCGTGGCCCGCAAGCGTCGGCTCAGCATGTTCATCCTCTTACGCGCCCTAGGTTTCGGCGAGGAGTTCTACCCCGGTTTTCTCGATCGCTTCGTGCGCCACTTCGGTTTTCTCGAAGGCCAGTGGGAAAAAGACCAAGGCCTGTACATTTCGCGTGAGGAAAGCCTCATCGAAATTTACAAGAAGGCTCGTCCAGGCGAACCGCCGTCGGTCGAGTCGGCGAGAGCGTATTTCGAGAATGCGTTCTTCAACCCGAAGCGTTACGACCTCACCAAGGTCGGTCGCTACAAGCTCAATCGCAAGCTGGCGCACGAGATCGAGAAGGTCCGCGACCTTTTCGAACTCGACATCGCCGTGCCCGACGACGAGCATCACGTGCTGACCCCCGGCGAGATATTGGCGTCGTGCACGTACCTGCTGCATTTGGCCGACAGCCAAGAGGGCTACCGCCTCGACGATCAAGACCACTTCGCCAACCGGCGCATTCGCTCGGTCGGCGAACTCATCCAGAACCAGGTCCGGGTCGGATTGTCCCGTATGGAGCGCGTCGTGCGTGAGCGCATGACCACCCAAGACGTGGAAGCGATCACCCCGCAGACCCTCATCAACATCCGTCCCGTGGTCGCGGCCATCAAAGAGTTCTTCGGTACGTCTCAGCTTTCGCAGTTCATGGACCAGGTCAATCCGCTGGCCGGGCTCACCCACAAGCGTCGCCTCAGCGCGCTCGGTCCTGGTGGTCTGTCGCGTGAGCGCGCCGGCTTCGAAGTCCGTGACGTGCACTCCAGCCACTACGGGCGAATGTGTCCTATCGAGACCCCAGAAGGCCCCAACATCGGCCTTATCGGCAACCTCTCGAGCTACGCCAGGGTGAACCAGTTCGGGTTCATCGAGACGCCGTACCGAAAGGTGCTGGCCGGCGTGGTCACCAATGAGATCGTCTATCTCACGGCCGACGAAGAAGAAGAGTTCGTCATCGCCCAGGCCTCGGCCTCGCTCGACGAACACAACAACCTCACCGATGCCCGCGTGCTGGTTCGGCGCGCCCCGCGTGGCGCCCAGGTGCGCATCGGAGCGGGCGGCAGCACCACGTATTCGTCCACCAGTGAAGTCGATTACGTGCCGCCCACCGAGGTCGACTTGATGGACGTGTCGCCGAAGCAGATCGTTTCGGTCGCCACCGCGCTCATCCCGTTCCTCGAGCACGACGACGCCAACCGAGCGCTCATGGGCGCCAACATGCAGCGCCAGGCCGTGCCGTTGCTGCGGGCCGAGGCGCCTTACATCGGCACCGGTGTCGAAGCGCGTGCGGCGCGTGACGCGGGCGACGTGATTTTGTCGGAAGGCGATGGCGTTGTCACCGAGGTTTCGGGCGAGCACATCACCATCCAATACGACGATGCCAAGCTGGGCCGCAAGGTCTATCGACTGTCGAAGTTCCGGCGTTCCAACCAAAACACGTGCATGAACCATCGCATCAAGGTCAACGAGGGTGACAAGGTGCGGGGCAACGCCAAGGGCAAGTGGACGGCCACGGTCTTGGCCGACGGTCCGTCCACCGATGCCGGCGAGCTGGCCCTGGGCAAGAACCTGCTCGTGGCCTTCATGCCGTGGGAGGGCTACAACTTCGAAGACGCCATCATCTTGTCGGAGCGGGTCGTGCGCGACGACGTGCTGACATCGATCCACATCGAAGAGCACGAAGTCGACGCCCGCGACACCAAGCTGGGCGCCGAAGAAATCACCCGAGACATTCCCAATCTGTCGGAAGAGATTCTGAAAGATCTCGATGAGCGCGGCATCATCCGCGTGGGTGCCGAAGTCGAACCCGGTGACGTGCTGGTCGGCAAGGTCACGCCCAAGGGCGAGACCGAACTGACCCCCGAAGAGCGCCTCCTTCGGGCCATCTTCGGTGAGAAGGCCCGTGAGGTGCGCGATACGTCTTTGAAGGTGCCCCACGGCGAGACCGGCAAGGTCATCGACGTGAAGGTGTTCACCCGCGAAGACGGTCACGAACTGGCGCCCGGCGTAAACCAACTGGTTCGGGTCTACGTCGCCCAAAAGCGCAAGATCCAAGAGGGCGACAAGTTGGCCGGTCGCCACGGCAACAAGGGCGTCATCTCGAAGATCCTCCCCGTCGAAGATATGCCCCACATGGCCGACGGCAGCCCGGTCGACGTGATCTTGAATCCGCTCGGCGTGCCGAGTCGCATGAACGTCGGCCAGGTCCTCGAAGCCCATTTGGGCTACGCCGCCCGCTGGGGTTGGGATGGCGACGACAAGGCCGACAAGACCTTGCGCGGCACCGAGACCAAGACCCGTCCAACCACGGCGGCCACCAACTGGGTGGCCACGCCGGTGTTCGATGGCGCCCACTGGGACGAGCATCTTGGTAAGCACTCGACCATCCAAGACTTGTTCGAGACGATTCGCCCCGAGAGCCGCGACGGCTTTCGCATGATTCAGACCGACGGCAAGATGGTGCTCTACAACGGGCGTACGGGCGAGCCTTACGACGCCCCGGTCACCGTCGGGTACATGTACATCTTGAAGCTCGCCCACTTGGTCGACGACAAGATCCACGCCCGGTCGACGGGTCCGTACTCGATGATCACCCAACAACCGCTCGGCGGCAAGGCCCAGTTCGGTGGCCAGCGGTTCGGCGAGATGGAGGTGTGGGCCCTGGAGGCCTACGGCGCCGCGTACTGCTTGCAGGAGCTGCTCACCATCAAGTCCGACGACGTGCTCGGTCGCGTCAAGGTCTACGAAGCCATCGTGAAGGGCGACAACATTCCTGAGCCGGGCATCCCCGAAAGCTTCAAGGTGCTCATCAAAGAAATGCAGTCGTTGTGCCTCAACGTCAAGGTCGAGTCGAAAGCCGGTAACGAGATCGAGATGCGCGAGTTGGACGAAGACGTCTATCGCACCGCCGAAGAACTCGGTATCGACATCAGCCGTCCGGAGCGTGGCTCCGACGAAGAAGACGCCCGTCGCCTGGCGGAACGGGCCGAACGCTCCTCGCGAGCATTTTGAGCGCGCCGGCGCGCCCTCATTCGATGATTAGTCCTGAGCCGCGGAACGAGAAGAGGATGACGAACCTTCATGCTTGACGTCAATGATTTCGATCGCATCACCATCGGCCTAGCCACGGCCGACGCTATTCGCAACTGGTCCCACGGCGAGGTGAAGAAGCCCGAGACCATCAACTACCGCACCTTGCGTCCTGAAAAAGACGGCCTGTTCTGCGAGAAGATCTTCGGACCCCAGAAAGACTGGGAGTGCTACTGCGGCAAGTACAAGCGCGTCCGTTTCCGCGGGATCGTGTGCGAGCGCTGCGGGGTCGAAGTGACCCGCTCCAAGGTAAGGCGCGAGCGTATGGGCCACATCGAGTTGGCCGCCCAAGTCGTTCACATCTGGTATCTCCGCGGTACCCGTTCGTGGCTCGCGTACCTTCTCATGGGTACCGAAGCTCGTGAAGAGCTCAAAGCCAAACAGCTTGAGAAGGTCATCTACTTCGCCGCCAATTTGGTGACGTGGGTCGATGATGAGCGCCGCCACACCGACATTCCCAACCTCGAAACCGAAATGCTCGAAGAACTCGGGGTCATTGACCGCGAGCGTGATCTCGATGTCGACCGCCGTTTCAAGCAGCTCGAACACGACCTTGCCGCGCTCGAGAAGGACGGGGCCAAAGACAGCGAGATCAACGCAAAGCGCCGGGCCGCCGAAAAAGAACTCACCGGCATCCGGGATCGCTCGAACGCGGAGCACGAGCTCGTCAAGCGGGCCTTCGACGAGTTCAAGAATCTGCACGGCCGCAAGATCATCGAAGACGAACTGCTGTGGCGAGAACTACGTGAGCGCTACGGCGACTACTTCCGTGGAGGCATGGGCGCGGAAGCCATTTCTTCGCTCATCGACGAACTCGACCTCGACGTCGAAGAAGTCAAACTCCGCGATCAGATCGACAATTCGGCCGCCAACCCCGAGGCCGCCACGGCCGCCGGACGTCGCGGTCTCAGTGCCCAACGCAAGCAGAAAGCCATCAAGCGACTCAAGATCGTGGCCGCGTTCAACAAGCGCGACTCGCACGGTAAGCGCGTCAACGACCCGCGCGCCATGATCCTCGGCGCCGTGCCGGTCATTCCGCCCGATCTCCGTCCGATGGTGCAACTCGACGGCGGACGTTTCGCGACGTCTGACCTCAATGACTTGTACCGCCGCGTCATCAACCGGAACAACCGGCTCAAGCGCCTGCTCGATCTCGGCGCCCCCGAGATCATTGTCAACAACGAGAAGCGCATGCTGCAAGAGGCCGTCGACGCGCTGTTCGACAACGGCCGCCGGGGTCGACCGGTGACCGGTCCTGGCAACCGTCCGCTCAAGTCGCTCTCCGACATGCTGAAGGGCAAGCAAGGGCGCTTCCGCCAGAACCTGCTCGGCAAGCGGGTCGACTACTCCGGTCGTTCCGTGATCGTGGTCGGTCCTACGTTGAAGCTGCACCAGTGTGGGTTGCCGAAACTGATGGCCCTCGAACTCTTCAAGCCCTTCGTGATGAAACGCCTTGTCGATCAAGAGTTGGCGCAAAACATCAAGTCAGCCAAGCGCATGGTGGAACGTCGCCGGGCGCAGGTGTGGGATGTCCTCGAGGAAGTCATCAAAGAGCATCCGGTGCTGTTGAACCGAGCCCCGACGTTGCACCGACTCGGTATCCAGGCGTTCGAGCCCGTGCTCGTCGAAGGTAAAGCCATCCAGCTGCATCCGCTGGTGTGCACCGCGTTCAACGCCGACTTCGACGGCGACCAAATGGCCGTCCACCTTCCGCTCTCGGCCGAAGCGCAGGCCGAAGCGCGCATCCTCATGTTGTCGACCAACAACATCTTGTCGCCCGCTCATGGTCGCCCGATCGCCGTGCCCTCCCAAGACATGATCATCGGCATGTACTACCTGACGATCGATCAGGAAAATGCCCAAGGCGAAGGCCGTGTGTTTCGTCATCTGTGGGAGATCGAACGGGCGTACGACAACCGTGATCTCAACCTCCACGCCAAGATCACCTACCGCACCGAGGATCCTCGCTTCGGCGGTGCCCCGGACGAGCCGGCCCACGTGGTGACCACTCCCGGTCGCCTGTTCCTTTTCCAGGCGATGCCGCCCGACTTCGAGTTCACGACTTTGAACCGGCCTATCAAGAAGCGTGAGGTCACCTCGATCGTCGAGCGCCTCGCCGAGACCTATCCGAAGGCCATCGTGGCCGAGTCGCTCGACGCGCTCAAGAACCTCGGTTTCCGCTTCGCGGCCCAGTCGGGTATGTCGATTTCGATCGACGACGTGAAGACGCCGCCCGAGAAGCCCGAGATTCTCGACCGTCACGAAGCCGAGGCGGTCAAGATCGAACAGCAGTACAAGCGGGGCATCATCACCGACGATGAGCGCCGCCAGAAAGAAGTCGAAATCTGGACTGACGCCACAGCCGAAGTGACGAAGGCCGTTCAGACCCAACTCGACGACAATCCGTTCAACCCGATCAACATGATGGTCGGCTCGGGGGCCCGCGGTAACGCGCTTCAGGTCCGTCAGATTTCTGGTCTGCGTGGGCTCGTGACCAACCCTCGCGGCGAGATCATTCCCCGCCCGATCAAGGCCAGTTTCCGCGAGGGTCTTTCGGTTCTCGAGTACTTCATCTCGACCCACGGCGCCCGTAAGGGGCTGGCCGATACTGCCCTTCGAACCGCCGACTCCGGCTACCTGACCCGCCGTCTCCATGACGTCGCCCAGGAACTCATCATCCGAACCTGGGACTGCGGCTCTACGCGTGGTCGCTGGATCGACTACGTGGCTCCTGATACCGCCGAGAAGCGCGCCTATCTCGAAACCAACCTCCAAGGCCGCATGCTGGCCGAAGCGGTCACGTTGGCCGATGGCACGATTGTCGAGCGCAACGAGGAAGTCACGCCCGAACTCATGGTCGCCATGCGCGATGACGTCACTGTCGAGAGGGTACGCGTCCGCTCGACGTTGGCCTGCGATGCCGAATACGGTGTTTGTGCACTGTGTTACGGCAAGTCGATGGGCGCAGGCCGCATGGTCGAAATGGGCGAATCCGTGGGTGTCGTAGCTGCCCAGTCGATCGGCGAGCCGGGCACCCAGCTCACCATGCGTACCTTCCACACCGGTGGAGTGGCCGCAGGCAAGGGCGAATCCAGCGACATCACCGCCGGTCTGCCCCGCGTGGTCGAGCTCTTCGAGGCTCGGACCCCGAAGGGCAAAGCGGTTCTGGTCCGGGCTTCGGGCGTTCTTCGCTTCGGTGACGACGACGGCAAGACCCGCCAGATCTTGGTCGTCGGCAACGACGGTAGCGAAGAGACGTACACGCTTTCGTCGGGGGCCAAGCTCTCGGCCGACGTGCGCGACGGCGCCGACATCAGCGCCGGCTCTCCTCTCAACGACGGTCCGCTCGACCCGAAGGAATTGCTCGACATCAAGGGCATCCGCGATTGCCAGACGTATCTCGTCGAAGAGGTCCAGAAGGTTTACCGCGACCAGGGCGTGTCGATCCATGACAAGCACATCGAACTGATCGTGCGCCAGATGCTGAAGCGCATCGCCGTGCAGGAGCCGGGCGAGTCGGGATTTCTCCCCGGCGAGCGAGTCGAGGCTCTGCGGTTCTCCCACATCAATCGGACGCTGCGCGACGAAGGCAAGACGCCTTCCGAAGGTCGCCCGGAGCTGATGGGCATCACCAAGGCATCGCTGGCCACCGAGTCGTGGTTGTCGGCCGCGTCGTTCCAAGAGACCACGCGAGTGCTCACCGAGGCTGCCATCGAAGGCCGCAGCGACGGCCTGCTCGGTCTCAAGGAGAACATCATCATCGGCAAGCTGATCCCGGCCGGCACCGGCATGTTGCGTTATCGCGATGTGGCTGTGAATGTGGTCGGTGCCGATGTGGCCCTACCCATCGGAGTGCATGAGCGACCCGAAGAGCTGGCCGCTTGGCTGGCCAACATTGGTGCCGGCAACGCCACCGACTATGAGGCCGAGCGCCTCCGGGCCGAAGCCGAATCAGAGGAGCGCCGCGACGCCGCTCTGCGCGCCCTCGGCGGCGCGCAGGGCTGACCCTCGTTTCTGCGACCCGCCAGTTCGTTGCCGGACGGCCGCCTCGGCGCCGCTTTCGCGCACGAACTGAACGGGTGGCCGAAGATGCCGCCCGTTTTCGGGTTGGGAAACGTCCGCTACAATGTCAATTCGGCCTTGCGCGCCCTCATGCGCCCAGGCGAAGTACCGCCCGTCCCCCGAGCATTTCCGGAGCCCAGTGCCCACCATTCAACAGTTGGTCCGCAAAGGCCGCGAGTCAAAGTCCGAGAAGAGCAAGACGCCCGCTTTGAAGGGCGCGCCCCAAAGGCGAGGTGTGTGCACGCGTGTCTACACCAATACGCCCAAGAAGCCTAACTCCGCCTTGCGCAAAGTGGCCCGCGTGCGCTTGACGAGCGGGGTCGAAGTGACGGCGTACATCCCTGGCGAAGGCCACAACCTCCAAGAGCACTCCATCGTATTGGTGCGCGGTGGCCGTGTAAAAGACCTTCCTGGAGTTCGCTACAAGATTATTCGCGGCACCCTCGACGCCGCCGGCGTAAAGAACCGCAAGCAAGCCCGCAGCCGCTATGGCGCCAAGAAGTCCTAGCCCTAAATGTTGAAGAACCAGAGGATATAGGTCATGCCCCGCAAAGGTCCGGCGCCCCGTCGAGACATCATTCCTGATCCTGTCCATCAGTCAGTACTGGTGACGCAGGTGATCAACAAGGTTCTATGGTGCGGAAAGCGCAGCCTGGCCGAAGCGATCGTCTACGACGCGATGACCATCGCAGCGGAGAAGGCCAGCGCCGAGCCCCTGGCCATCCTCAAGCGAGCGATGGACAATGTCCGGCCCGCGCTTGAAGTGAAAAGTCGCCGCGTCGGTGGCGCGACCTATCAGGTGCCGATCGAAGTGAAGCCCCGTCGGGCCAACACTCTGGCCATCCGCTGGGTCGTAGAGAACTCACGCAAGCGGCGCGAGAAGACCATGGCGCTGCGCTTGGCCGCCGAACTCGTCGATGCCAACAACGGTGTTGGCACTTCGGTCAAAAAGCGCGACGACATGCAGAAGATGGCCGAATCCAACAAGGCCTTCGCTCACTACCGTTGGTAGTGCAGCCGCATTTTCTTTCCGGACCCTTTCGAGCTGCTCCCCCCAAAGCGACGAAGCGAGACACAACATGGCACGCGAGTTCCCACTAGTACGAACCCGCAACATCGGCATTATGGCCCATATTGACGCGGGCAAAACCACCACGACCGAACGCATCTTGTATTATACGGGCAAGACCTACAAGATCGGCGAGGTCCATGACGGCGCCGCCACCATGGACCACATGGTGCAAGAGCAGGAACGTGGCATCACGATCACGTCGGCTGCCACTACCTGCGTTTGGAACGACCACCGCATCAATATCATTGATACGCCGGGTCATGTCGACTTCACTATCGAGGTCGAGCGGTCGCTGCGCGTGCTCGATGGAGCAGTTACCTGCTTTGACGCCGTCGCCGGCGTGGAGCCGCAGACCGAAACCGTCTGGCGCCAGGCCGATCGATACCGCGTGCCCCGACTCTGCTTCGTGAACAAGATGGACCGCACCGGAGCCGACTTCTATCGCACCGTCGATATGGTGCGTGAGCGCCTCGAAGCCACGACCGCGGTTATCCAGCTGCCGATCGGGCGCGAAGACAAGTTCATCGGCATCATTGACTTGGTGAAGATGAAGGCGCTCGTCTGGTCAGGCGAAGAACTCGGCGCTGACTTCGACGTGCTGCCCATTCCGGCCGAATACGAGGCCGAAGCCGAGAAATGGCGCAACGAACTGGTCGAGACCGTTTCGACCTTCGACGAGCATCTCATGGAGAAGTATCTCGGTGACGAGCCCATCACCGAAGCTGAACTCCGCGCCGGCATTCGCCGCGGCACCATCGCCTTCGATTTCGTCCCGATGCTGTGCGGATCGGCCTTCAAGAACAAGGGCGTGCAGCCCATGCTCGATGCCGTCGTCGACTATCTGCCGTCGCCGCTCGACGTGCCGCCGACCCAGGGTACGTCCGTCAAAGGCGATCAAATCCTCGAGCGCAAGGCCGACGAGAGCGAGCCCTTCGCGGCCTTGGCTTTCAAGATCGTGGCCGACCCTTACGGCAAGCTCACGTACTTTCGGGTCTATTCGGGCAAGGTCGAGAAGGGCTCTGAGCTCTACAACTCGACGAAAGACAAGAAGGAGCGACTTGGTCGCATCCTCTTGATGCACGCCAACCAGCGAGAAGACCTCGATGTGGCCATGGCCGGCGACATCGTGGCCGGGCTCGGCTTCAAATTCACGACCACCGGCGACACGCTATGCGTGAAGGAAGCGCCGATTGTTCTCGAGCGCATGGAATTTCCCGAACCGGTCATCCATGTTGCCATCGAACCGAAATCGAAGGCCGACCAAGACAAGCTCGGCAAGGCCCTGTATTCGTTGTCCGACGAAGATCCCACCTTCCGTGTGCGCACCGACGAGGAGACCGGCCAGACGATCATTTCGGGTATGGGCGAATTGCACCTCGAGGTGCTGGTCGACCGCATGATGCGCGAGTTCAGTGTCGAGGCCAACGTCGGTAAGCCCCAGGTGGCTTACCGTGAAACGTTGCGCGGCTCGATTTCGGGTTACGTGGAGCGCTACGTCAAGCAGACGGGCGGTAAGGGCCAGTTCGCGCACGTCGTCATCGACGTCGAGCCGGCGCCTGGCCAAGGTTTCGTCTTCGAAGACAAGATCTCGGGGGGAGCCATTCCTCGTGAGTACATTCCCGCCGTGCAAGCTGGCATCAAAGAAGCTCTCAGTTCGGGCGTGCTCGCCGGATACCCCATGGAAGACATCAAGGTTCGCCTGGTCCACGGCTCTTACCATGAGGTCGACTCCTCAGAAATGGCGTTCAAGATCTGCGGTTCGATGGCCTTCAAGGAGGCGGCGCGCAAGTGCCGGCCCGTGCTCATGGAGCCAATCATGTCGGTCGAGGTTGTGACTCCCGAAGACTACATGGGCGACGTCATCGGCGACATCAACAGCCGTCGTGGCCAGATGGAAGGCATGGAGGCTCGCGGCAACGCCCAAGTTATTCGGGCTCGGGTTCCGCTGTCCAACATGTTCGGTTACGTGAACGACCTTCGGTCGCGCACCCAGGGCCGCGCAATGTACACCATGCAATTCAGCAAGTATGAAGAAGTGCCCGAAAACGTAGCCAAAGAAATTGTTGCTCGCGTTCGTGGCGAATAGCTGTTCCGTCACTCCCACCTGATCCATTCGCCTCGAAACCCACCGTCAACAAGGACAATTATCATGGCTAAGCAGAAGTTTGAGCGGAATAAGCCGCATTTGAATATTGGGACGATGGGTCATATTGATCATGGTAAGACGACGTTGACGGCGGCGATTACGAAGACGTTGCATGAGCATAATCCGTCGACGGCGTTTACGCCGTTTGATCAGATTGATAAGGCTCCGGAGGAGAAGGCGCGGGGTATTACGATTTCGATTGCGCATGTGGAGTATGAGACTGATGCGCGTCATTATGCGCATGTGGATATGCCGGGTCATGCGGATTATGTGAAGAATATGATTACGGGTGCGGCGCAGGTGGATGGGGCGATTTTGGTGGTGGCGGCTACGGATGGGCCGATGCCGCAGACGCGTGAGCATGTGTTGTTGGCGCGTCAGGTGGGGGTGCCGGCGATTGTGGTGGCCTTGAATAAGGCGGATATGGTGGATGATGAGGAGTTGTTGGAGTTGGTGGAGTTGGAGGTGAGGGAGTTGTTGTCGGCGCAGGAGTTTCCGGGTGATGATGTGCCGGTGGTGCGGGTGTCGGCGTTGAAGGCGTTGGAGGGGGATAAGGTGTGGCAGGAGAAGATTATGGAGTTGATGACGGCGTGTGACACGTTTATTACTCAGCCGGTGCGGGCGTTGGATAAGCCGTTTTTGATGCCGGTTGAGGATGTGTTTACGATTACGGGGCGGGGGACTGTGGTGACGGGGAAGGTGGAGCAGGGGGTGGTGAAGATTGGTGATGAGATTGAGATTGTTGGGCTTCGGAATACGCAGAAGACGGTGTGTACGGGGGTGGAGATGTTTCGGAAGTTGTTGGATCAGGGTCAGGCGGGGGATAATATTGGGGCGTTGTTGCGGGGGACGAAGAAGGAGGATGTGGAGCGGGGTCAGGTGTTGTGTAAGCCGGGTTCGATTACTCCGCATACGACGTTTGAGGCGAATGTGTATGTGTTGACGAAGGATGAGGGTGGGCGTCATTCACCGTTTTTTCAGAATTATCGGCCGCAGTTTTATTTTCGTACGACGGATGTGACGGGTTCGATTTCGTTGCCGGAGGGTACGGAGATGGTGATGCCGGGCGATAATGTTGCGGTGGTGGTGGAGTTGGGTAAGCCGATTGCGATGGATGAGGGTTTGAAGTTCGCTATTCGTGAGGGTGGGCGTACTGTGGGCGCCGGCCGCGTCACCAAAATCCTCAAGTA
>JANYDT010000159.1 GCA_025359845.1 Acidimicrobiia bacterium | reverse complement strand
GGAGCCGGGAGGGGCCGGCGCGGGAGCCGGGAGGGGCCGGCGCGGGAGCCGGGAGGGGCCCGGCGCGCTCAGTCCTTGGGATAGTCGGGGTACGAGTCCTTGAAAACGCCGTTGTGCAGCAGGATCTCGGCCGCTACCGTGCCGGTCGACTCGTCAATCATGGTTGACAGGGTCCAGTACGACTCGGTGCGACGGCTTTCGCCCAAGGCCACGATCTCGCGCTCGATCCGGTAGGGGTGATCGACGAAAACCGGCCCATTCACGAGGCGAACCTCGAGGTCGATGAAAAGCCCGACGGACGGTTGGCGGGTTGCGAATCCGGCTCCCTTCGACCCCGAGTTGGCGAGCACGCTGAGCATCTCGATGGGCATGATCGGGCGACCCCAGGGTGACTCGGCGCCTGTGTCCGGTGAATGCCAACGCAGCGCCTCGGTGATCCCGGCCAGTTTCTGGCGCAGCGTGAAGGGATACATCTCGCCGAGGTGGGTGTCGAATCCGGCCTGGATTACATCGGAAAGGGCACCGCGTTGCCCGACGTGAAGTTGGTCGAGAATGACGAGGCGCTCCGGCGGACGGGACCGGGCGGTGGTGAGCCGAGCGGCCAACTCCGTATTAGGAACGGCTCCGATCGACGCCGTTCCGGTGAGGACCGGCGTTGCGTCGGCCTTCGCGGCGTCGATGCGAACGAGCATCGCTCCCGGCCCCGGACTCGTGACGGTCGCCCGGACCGACTCGCCTTCGATGACCATGTTGTTGAAGTGGGCGCTGACGCACCCGTCGGTGAACCACCGATCACCCCACAGCGCGGCGGCCATCGGTTCGAATTGGCTGAAATGGGTAGGGCCCTCGATCGGCGCACCCGCAATCCCCAAACGGGCGGCCTCCTCTGCGTCGTGAATGCTCTTGTGGCCGGCGTACGACTGATCGGCCAGCATCTGGCGCGGGGCGCGCAGCGGACCGGTCATCACGAACTGCGAGTCGGCAAGGAGGGTCGGCGCGTCGGTCACTTCCGTACCTTACGCGTTCCGCTTGCGCCGCCGGCCGAAGAAATGACGGGCACTTGGGCTTAAGATCAGCCCATGAAATTTGGAGTACTGATGTTTCCGACCGACGAGGCCATGGCGCCAGGCGACCTGGCCAGGGCCGCTGAGGAGCGAGGGTTCGATTCGCTGTGGTTTCCCGAGCACACCCACATTCCGGCCAGTCGGCGCTCGCCGTGGCCGGGAGGGTCCGAGTTGCCGCGCGAATACTCCCGTACCTATGACCCGTTCGTGGCGCTCTCGATGGCGGCTGCAGTCACGACCACCATCAAGCTCGGCACCGGCGTTTGCCTGATGGTCGAGCGTGACCCGATCGTGACGGCCAAGGCGGTGGCCAGTCTCGATCACCTTTCGGGAGGGCGGGTTCAATTCGGTGTCGGAGGGGGATGGAACCTCGAGGAGATGGAGAATCACGGGACGGACCCGGCGCGGCGGTGGCGAGTGCTGCGGGAAAGGGTCGAGGCGATGAAAGAGATTTGGATGCACGATGAGGCCAGTTACGACGGTGAATTCGTCAAATTCGACCGAATCTGGTCGTGGCCCAAGCCCATTCAGAAGCCCCATCCTCCGATCGTCATGGGCGGCGATTCACCCAAGACGTTGGAGCGCATCGTGAAATACGCCGATCAGTGGATGCCGATTTTAGGCCGGAACCCGGAGCCTATTGGCGAGCGGATAAAGCGTCTCCAAGATCTCGCCGCGGCCGCGGGACGGGGTCCGATTCCGGTCGGCATCTTCGCCGCGCCGGCCAATCCGAAGGTCATCGCCGAGCTGGCGAGCCAGGGGGTCACCACCTGCCTGCTGGCGCTCCCCCCGGCCCCGGCCGAAACCGTCTTGAAGGTTCTCGACAGCCACACCGCGCTGTTGGCGACGCTGTAGTTCGGCGGACCTTAGGCCACCCCGTAGAGGCGAGCGGCGTTGCCGTGCAGGACCTTGGCGGCCACTTCGTCTGACAAAGCCCCCAAGGTTGCGTTGGCGTACTCGCGGGGGTTGACGGCCGGCGTGCGGGGCCCCGGGTGTTGACACGTGGGGTGCGGGTAGTCGGTCTCATACAAGACGTTGTCGGGGAACTTGTCGATGGCGTAGATCGCGCCCTCGCGCTCGAACCAGAAGCAGGCGTAGATCTGACGGCGGAAGTATTCCGACGGAAGCATGTCGAATTCCGGATGTTCCGCAACGATGCCGCAATTGCGCCACTGCCAGTCCATCGCCTCCAACGCGCCGGGCACCCAGCCGACCCCGCTCTCGACGGAAACGAAATTCACGTTGGGGTGGCGATGACATACGCCGCCGAACATGAGATCGGCCATGCAGCGCATATTGTCGATGAACAGCAGCGAAGACACCTTGCCGAAGTTGGCTTGGAAGCCATATTCCGACCCCGCTGCAAATTGCGCCCCGATATCGCCTCCGCCGATATGAAAGCTGATTGGCATACCGCACTCACCGGCGGCCGCCCAGATCGGGTCCCAGTGCTTCGACCCGAGCACAGGCATGCCATATCCTTCGGGCTGATTGCAGAAATTAACGGCACGGTGCCCGAGCTCTTTGCCGTGAAATATCTCTTTGACGGAGAGGTCGACATCCCAGAACGGCAGCGAGACCACGGGCAGGAGTCGATCGGGCGCGACACTGACCCACTCGTGCAGAAAGTCGTTGTAGGCTCGCACACACTCATTGGCCAGATCACGCTCGGCCATACGCAAGAAGTATCCAGCCCCAAAACCACCCACATTGGGATACAACACCTGCGCGTAAATACCTTGGGTATCCATATGGGTGATGCGCGCCTTGGCGTCGTACATCGATGGATGGATGTCTTCAAAGGTAGGGGGCCCGTTGGGTATATACCCGTCCCAGCCCGCCATCGAAACCGAACCCGGCGTTGAGATACGGTTGCCCTCGGCGATCCACACGTCTTGGCCATCCACGCGCTCGACGTGGGGCACGCTGTCGCCCCACTTTTTGGCCACGCGGTCGGTCCACACCCCAGGCGGCTCGGTGAGGTGGGTGTCGACATCGATCACCTTGAAGCGGTCGAACAGATCTGCAGCCATTTACGGGTCCTCTCGTCGGGTCTTCGGTTTTGCGAGTCTTGCGGGGTTATAGCGTCGCTTGCGGGGTTGGGGTTATAGACCCAGGAGGCGACTTCAGCCCTGCCACGAGAGCTGGTATTCATCTTTCCACCACTTGGCCTTGCGAACTTCTTCGGGATCGGTCCTCAACGTCAGGTCTTGCCCCAGGTCGGTCGGGGTGGGCCCGATGCGGTCGGCGATCGGGCGCAGCGCGGCGGTGTCGAACCCATAGCAGTGGGCGGCCGTCGAACCCAGAATCTGACGGGCATCTTCGATGGGCATCGACCCGAAGTCTTGGGTGAGCCGCTCGACGGTATTGGGCCAGGTGCCTTCGGGATGGGGGTAGTCGGTGCCCCACATGACAACGTCGCACCCGATGATGTGGCGGCGTCGCAGTTCCTCCTTCGACATGGTGGAAGCGCCGATAAAGACGTTGGTGCCGAAGTATTCCGACGGTAGCTTCGAGATCTTACCCTTCATCATTGCCGCCAACTTCTTGGTGGTGTGACCTCCCCCAAAGTATTGATCCCACTTCCACATCATGTCGGCGGCCCAGTATGCGGCCCCCTCGGTGCAGACGAATTTCAAACCGGGAAAGCGCTCGAATGCTCCCGAGAACAGTAAATGGGCGATCGGGCGGTGCGTCCACCAAACCACCTCGGCCAAGTAGATTCCGATCTCCTCGTTGTACTCCTCCCTCGGCGCCTCGCCGGAGTGGGTATGCACCACGAGGTTGTGGGCCTGACACGCCGCCCAGACCGGATCGTATGCGGGATTGTTGTAGGGGACGCGGTCGTGCCACATCGTCGGGATCATGATGCCCCGGATGCCCGGCTGCTGGGCCACCCATTCGATCTCGGTCACCGCTCGGGCGATGTCGTGGGTGATCGGCACAAGCGCGACGCCACCACGTCGCACGGCGTTTTCGGAACACAGGTCAGCGAGAAAGCGGTTGTGGGCGTGGGCGCCGGCGAAGGCGAGCTCGGGATCCTTTATGGCCCCGGCTGAGAGTCCGGCTCCGAAAGGCGGCGACTCCATACCGGTGATGGCATCGGAATCGGCAAAGATCACCTCGGCGGCCACCCCATCGGCGTCGAGCTCTTTATCCCGGATGGTCGCGTCGTAGGCCCCTTTCAGCCCCTCCTCGTGGGTGGTTTCCCAATCGTGGATGTAGTCGTAGTTGAGCTTCTCGGCGAGATGGCGGTGGGCCAGGCGTTCGGCCAGGAAGTCGTCGAACTGCGGGTAGTACTGAGGGTCGAGGTAGGCGCGGTACTCCTCGCACTTCAGGCCGGCGTGACAGTCGGCCGAAATGATCAGATACCGTTCGTTCGGGTCGCTGGCGGACACCTGGAGTCCCTCCTCGGATAGTGGGTCGCAATACTGTTGCATACCGACCCGCGCTCTGTAAAGGACGAACGGGCGCGGTTCAACCCCCTATCGCGGGTAGGATGAGTCACCGACACCGATGATCGGGTTCGCCAGTGCGCTTGTGGAATCAGCGTCGAAGCCCGGTCGGACGACGCCGCATACACTGCGCCTTCTACGCACCGTTTCTAACGAGTTTTTTCGACCTCTTGGGGGAGTCGCCTCGTCACTACGATGAATTGGAGTGTTACATGATGCATGCATCCGTTGCCCTTGTCGGCACTTTCCCGCCCACTGAGTGCGGTCTGGCCACCTTTACCCGGTCCAGCGCTACAGCCATCTCCGAAGGCCGAAGGGTCGGTGTGGTCGAACTCGCCGATGCGCCTCGTGGGGGCGTGCTCTCTGCCATGGTTTGCGCGACGTTGGTTCGCGGCGATCGCCAATCCCTTCGAGCCGCGGTCAAGACCCTCGAGGGTTTTGATGCGGTCGTGATCCAACACGAATTCGGGATCTTCGGAGGGCCCGACGGCGACGAGGTTCTCGATCTCGTTGAGGCCCTCGATACGGCGGTAATCGTGGTGTTTCACACCATTCTCGAAGAGCCTTCGGAGCATCAACGCTTCGTGATCGAAGAGCTGGCTCGCAAGGCCGATGCCGTCGTTACCCTGAGTGAAACGGCCCGGCTGCGGTTGCTGCATAGCGCCTCGGTCGATCCGGATAAGGTCATAGTGATTCCCCACGGCGCCCACGAAGTGGCGTCGGCCGACGAACGCTGCGGCCGTCCTTTACGCCGACAGGTGGTATTGACGTGGGGTTTGCTTGGCCCCGGGAAGGGTATAGAGCACGCCATAGACGCGATCGCTCAACTTTCTGACATGGTGAACCCGCCCGAATATTGGGTGGTGGGCCAGACCCATCCTAAAATTCGTGCCCGCGATGGCGAGGCGTACCGAAAGTCGCTCATAGACCGAGCCGAAGCCGCAGGCTGTGCCGACCGGGTAAAGTTCTTCGACGGCTATCGCGAACTTCAATCGCTGCATCGGCTCATCGCCCAAGCCGATGTCGTGGCCTTGCCTTACGACTCCCGAGAGCAGGTCACATCCGGCGTCTTGGTCGAAGCGATAGCGGCCGGACTCCCGGTGGTAGCCACCGGCTTTCCCCATGCGCGCGAAATGCTGGCCACCGGATCGGGCTTAGTCGTTGCCCACGAAGACCCACGCGACCTGGCCAACGCGCTTCGTCGGATATTGACCGACGACGGATTGCGAGCCCAGTTCGCCCGCAGCGCCCGAAAGACCGCGCCGAGCCTGTTGTGGCCTGCCGTCGGGCGGTCATTCGGTCAACTCATCGATCGTTGCGTGGCCGCCCGCGCCAGGTCGCACGATCCGATCGGAATGAGCGCATGAGTGAGCACCGAAGGGCAACGGAGGCCGCCGCCAACAGGAACGATGGCACTCGGAGCTTTGGCGCGGCATGCGTCTCGCGAGGTGCCGCCGTGAGGCTGGCATGAATTCGAGGTCGTCTTCGGCCACACTTCTTCGTGATGGGGGAGCCAAGATGAAGCGCGTCGGCGGCGTGGTGCACGTGCACGGCGCGTTAGCCGGTGCAATGGCCAGACCCGTTGCCCTTGATCACCTAGTTAGAATGAGCGACCACACCGCCATCTTCGAGCACGCCGAGTTTGGCACGCCCCGTCGCGAGCATGGTTACTGCACCGACGATGTCAGCAGGGCGCTTTTGGTTTCTACAATGTTCGGTGCCGACCCAGCCGCCGCGGCTATCGCCGAAGTTTCTCTCGGCTTTCTTCGTGATGCTGTCCTGCCTAACAACCGGTTTCGATCACGCATGAGTTTTGGGCGCCGATGGATGGACGACGGTGACAGCGATGACGCCTGCGGACGGGCCTTATGGGGTATAGGGACGGCCGCCATGACGACGGGGCTGGCTCACGTCCGGCGCGCGTCCTTAGCCGTATTCGATCGGACGAGTGGGTTCCGTTCCCAGCATTGGCACGCAACGGCTTTTGCCGTGCTCGGGGCCGCGGCCGTGCTCGGAACCGTGCCGGACCATCGCGGTGCTGCCGCGTTGATCAGAGACGGGGCCCGACAATTGCCGCGAGGTCAATCCGAAGTCCCGTGGCCATGGCCGGAAGAGCGGATCACCTATGCTCCGGCCCTCCTTGCTGACGCCCTCATGGCCGCCGGTGCAGGCGAAGAAGGGCTCGTCCTCCTGCGTTGGCTTCACACCTTGGTGGTGCGCGACGGCCGGTTCAGCCCCGTTCCGGTCGCCGGTTTCGGTCGCGGTGACCATCTGCCGGGGTTCGACCAACAGCCGATCGAGGCCCAGGCGTTCGCTTCGGCGGCGTGGAGGGCCTGGATCCTTACCGCCGACGTGGCCTGGTTGGAGCTTCTCGTGCATGGCGCAGCCTGGTTTTTCGGGGCCAACGACGGGTCGCTGGAGTTGGTCGATCGTTTCACCCACGGCTGCTGTGACGGACTGCAGGCCGACGGCCGAAACGAGAATCAAGGAGCCGAATCGACACTAGCCTTCTTGCACACCATGGCTATCTTGCAGCGGGCGATCGATTGCGGCGCGGTTGTGCTCCATGCGGGCGCTCCTTCAGAAACGCGCAGGCGCTCGTGACTGCGGTCCATCACCGCGAGTTGTTCCGACGCTACCCCGGCAACCCTATTATTACTGTGGAACAGTTCCCGTTCATGGCGAATTCCGTGTTCAACCCCGCGGCCACGATTTTCGAAAATGAGACGTTGCTGCTGTGTCGGGTCGAACACCGAACCGGCTTGTCGTCGTTGGTCGTGGCTCGCAGTGCCGACGGGCTGACTGACTGGATCATCGAACCGGATCGATGCATGGAGCCGATGCTCGACAGCCACGACGAGAAATGGGGCATCGAAGACGCCAGGATCACGAAATGCGGCGACGAGTACTATGTCGTGTACACCGGCTTCTCCGCGAGCGGCCCGCTGGTGTGTCTGGCCACGACCCGCGATTTCCGGGAGTTCCGGCGCATGGGTGTCCTTAGTTCTCCCGAAGACAAGGACGCGGCCTTGTTCCCATGCCAGATAGACGACCAGTGGGTGCTCGTCCACCGGCCCGTCCCCCGCATCGAGTCCATCGGTGCCCATATCTGGATTTCGACCAGCCCCGACATGCAGCACTGGGGCAATCCGCAGCTGCTGCTCGAGGCCCGTCTGGGCGGCTGGTGGGATTCGAACAAGATCGGGCTCGGTCCTCCGCCCTTGCTCACGGCCGAAGGCTGGCTCATCGGGTACCACGGCGTGCGAATCACGGCGGCCGGCGCGCTCTATCGGGTGGGTCTCGCGCTGCTCGACCGCGACGATCCAACCAAGATTCTGGCCCGCACCAACGAGTGGGTGATGGGTCCGTCGGCTCCGTACGAAATTGCCGGCGATGTGCCCGGCGTGGTGTTCCCTTGCGGGTGGGTGGTGCTCGACGACGGCGACACCGTACGCATGTACTATGGGGCGGCCGACACGAGTATCGCTGTGGCCGAGGCCAGCTTGGCGGAATTGCTCGACTACGTGCTGGAGCGCGGGACAGGCGAGAACGGGCGCGGCTGACCGGTAAGGGGGCTCGCCCCCGCCAATAACTGGGAATTTCTGCGCCTGGCCGTGCGTTGCTGCGATCTACCAGTACGCTGGTAGATCCGATCCCCAAGCTCCGCCTTCGTCGGGGCACTCACTTCCCGAAAGCAACGATGAACATCAGCGCCGATGTGGCTGCGCAACGTCCGTTCGTCTCTCCCCGCCCCCATGTTCGTCGACAGAAATCTGTCCGGGCTCCGTGGCGTTCGCTTCCGAAAGCGCGGCGAGTCAAAAATGAGCCGATTATCGCGGCCGAAAGCGTCGAGGGCTACTCAGCCGTTTTCAACCCCGGTGTCATCGTACAAGACGGTACGTATCACCTGTTCGCCCGCGGCATCCGGTCCGGGTACCGCCGAAATGAAGTTGAAGTTGGCGGGGCCCGGTTTCTCGATTACGTCAGCGACGTGTTGGTGTTCGTATCGACCGACGGTGTGGACTACCAGTTCCAGCAGGTATTGGCGCGCAGCAGCGACGACTGGATCCACGCCGTGGAGGACCCTCGTGTCCAGCGGGTGCGAAGCGCCGGCGTCGACCATTTGCTGATGACGTACACCAACTTGCCTCATCCCTCGACCGGCGGCCCATGGCGCGTGGGCGCGCATCGCCTGACCTTTGCCGGCGATCGCTTCGAACTGGACCACTCGTCAGGGTGTGTGTTCGGGCCTGACGGCGTGCACGACAAGGACGGCGTTGTTTTCAACCTGCGCGATGGCAAGGTCGCACTCATGCACCGGGTGCATCCCAACATCCAAGTCGCGGTGTTTGACGACCTTGAGCATCTGTGGTCAGCCGATGCCGTCTACTGGCAGGCCCATATGAACGATCTTGATCATCACACGATCATCGTTGCGTCGAGTCGGGTGAGTGGCGTCGGCGCCGGCGCCCCACCGGTCGCGACCGACGATGGCCTTCTGCTTTTCTACCACGAGCGGTCGACGACCGGTATCTACACGATGAATGCGGCGCTCCTCGATCACGATACCGCTCGCGTGATTTCGGTGCTGCCCGAGCCTGTGCTCGTTCCCGAACTCCCGTGGGAACTCGAAGGCGACGTCGACGACGTCGTTTTCGTGGGCGGGGCGGTCGCCCGGGCCGACGGAACGATCTACCTCACCTACGGAGCCGCGGACCGCTCCGTAGGCGCGGCCGTAATCGATACCGACGAACTGCTCGCCGCGCTCTTGGCCCTTCGTTAGTCACGGCCGAATGTCGGCCTTCGCAAAAAGGCTCGTGGGGGGCCGCGGCGCGGGGTCTCAGGAGGTGATGCCGTAGCGGTGCAGCCCGAAGGCCCTGATGGCGTTGCCCCGCATGAGCTTGTACGTCTCGTCCTGGGTCAACCCGGCCTTGGCGCAGATGTCGGTGGCCACCTTCAACGTGTGGGGCCAGGTGGTGTCGGCGTGGGGAAAGTCGACCTCGAACGTGAGCTGGTCCATCCCTATGCGCTCGCGGTTGGCGAGGCCGACCTCGTCGTCGAAGATGCAGAAGAACACGCGACCATCAATGTACGACGACGGTGCCTCCGGCAGATCGACACCGAACACACCCTCGCGGCCCCGCTCCTTCCACAACTTGTCGGCCCGCTCCAACACGTACGGCGCCCAGCCCACTTGGCCTTCGCTGTAGGCCACCCGCAGCTTGGGGTGGCGGGCCAATACGCCGCCGAGAATGAAGTCGCACAACGAGCCCATCGCGTTGGAGAACGTGAGCGTGGAGGAGACACAGAACGGCGCGTCAAGCGAGGTGCTGAACATTTGCGACGACGAACCGATGTGCATGTTGACCACGGTGTCGGTCTCTTCGCAGGCCCGAAAGAACGGATCCCAATGGCCCTTGGCGTGGACCGACGGCAATCCGAGTTTGGACGGGCTCTCGGAGAACGTCACGTTGTAGGAGCCTTTAGCCGCGCACCGGCGGATCTCTTCCGCGGCCAGCTCCGGGTCCCACAGGGGGATGATGGTGATGGGGATGAGTCGCCCCTGGCCGGCACCGCCGCACCAGTCGTCGATGATCCAGTCGTTGTAGGCCTGTACGCAGAGGAGTGAGAGGTCACGGTCGCCGCGTTCGTAAAAGGTCTGTCCGCAGAAACGGGGGAGCGTGTTGGGGAAGCACATCGACACCTCGACGTGGTTGTCGGTCATCGACTGCAGACGCTCTGGCTGTTTCCAGGTGGCCGGGTGGAGCTGGTCGTAGGTGACCGGCGTCCACTCGATGTTGTCGAGCCCGATCCACGCTCCGGTCTTGGGGAAGGGCGTCGACAGGTCGCCATACTCCCAGAAGTCGCACCACTCGCCGTCGTCAATATCCTTCTCGATCTTGAGGCCTGCCGTACTGAAGGCGAACTTCGTCTTGCGGCGCACGATCTTGGGCGCCTCGTCGCGCCGTGCCGCGGGCAGGCGCGACGTCCACAGGTCAGGCGGCTCGACAACATGATCGTCGACGGAAATGATGAGCGGGATGACGACCGGCTCGGCGGACGGGGCGGACGCGGCAGCAGTGGCCATTAGCCCAGCGTATCTGACGGGTCGTCAGATACGGCTCGACTACCGGCCGCCGGTGAAGTTGAAGACCCTTCGGGCGTTCGTCTCGGCGATCTTCATGGCGACATCGTCGCCGACGTTGTGCAGAGTCTCCGACAGCATCTTGCGGGCGTGGGGCCAATTGCTGTCGGAGTGGGGGTAATCGCATTCCCACATGACCTGGTCGACGCCGATGCGGTCGAGGGCCTCGAGGCCGGCCTCATCGGAGATGAAGCAGCCGAAAATGTGATCGCGGAACATCTCCGAAGGCGGCACCTTGAGCTCGAGGTGCTGATAGTGGCGGTGGCGGTCCCAGGTGTAGTCGCAGCGCTCGAGCACGTAGGGGATCCAGCCGATCCCGCCTTCGGACAGCGCCACCTTGAGACGGGGATAGTTGCGAAACACCGGCGAGAACAACAGCTCGACAGTGGTGAACAGCGAGTTGGTTCCGTACAGCGCAATGGCCACGGCGAAGGGCCCGTCGGTCGATGTAACTGGCGCGCCGCCCGAACCAAAGTGCATGCACAGGGGCATGTCGGTCTCTTGAGCGGCCTCGAATACCGGGTTGAAGAAGTCGCCCTGAAACGACGGAAGACCGTGGGGGAGCGGGTTTTCGGGGAACGTGATGGCTTTTGCCCCCTTGGCCGCGGTGCGCCGGATCTCGGCCGCCGTCTGTTCGGGATCCCAGAACGGCATCATTACGAGAGGGATGAGGCGGTCGGGAGCGGCCGCGCACCACTCGTCGATCATCCAGTCGTTGTACGCCTGCACACAAGCCAGGCCCAGTCCCTTGTCTTTCAGTTGGTGGAACTTCGTGCCCGCGAAACCGGGAAAGGACGGGAAGCAGAGCTGGGCCTGGATACCGTCGAGATCCATGTCACGAACTCGGGCCGCTGGGTCGTAGCAACCGTCGATCATGTCTTCGTACCGGCACGGCTCCATGCCGAACTCTTCTTTCGGCCGGCCGGCCACGGCGTTGAGCCCGATGTTGACGTGGAGATTGCCTTCGAGATGCCACACGTCGTGGCCGAGTTCGTTCTTGATCACCCTCGGCCCTTCGGCCTGGTACTTCTGGGGCAGACGATCGGTCCAAACTTTCGGGTGTTCGATCACATGATCGTCGACACTGATCAACTGGGCGTCAGCGGGCAGAGGCATCGCGTGAGAATACCAGCCACTCTCGCGGATCGGCGAAGCCCTTCACCAGTTCGCCGATGGTTCGGCGCACTAGCCGAGCTGGTTCTCGAGGGCGGTTGCGTGGGCCGCGGTGAAGGACGTGAAACGTTGTTGACCTGGCGGTCGCCACCACAGGGGATCAGGGCCGTTCCAACGCTGCCTGGCCAAGTCGCGTTTGAGCACCTTGTTGGTCCGGGTCATCGGGAAGTCGTCGACCACCCGCACGAAGCGGGGCTTCCACTTCGGCCCCAAATCGGGCTGGGCGTCGATGAACGCGGTGAAGGCGTCGGCGTCGAAAGCCACGCTCGGGCCGAGTTGAATCGCCGCCATCACCTGATCGCCGACCAGCGCATCGGGCACGGCGTAGACCGCGGCGAGCACCAAATTGGGGAACCGGCTTATGATGCGCTCGACGGGCGCGGCGGCGAAGTTTTCACCGTCGACTCGCAGCCATTCGGCCGAACGTCCGGCGAAGTAGAAGTAGCCGGCCTCATCGCGGTAGCCGAGATCACCGGACCAGTAGGCCGCACCCCGCACCCGCTCCGCCTGGGCCTCGTCGTTGTTCCAGTAGCCCTCGAAACCGGCCGCGCCGGCCGTGTTCACGATCTCTCCTGTGCACTCTTCGGCGTTGAGTAGACGGCCGTGCTCGTCGAATCGGGCCCGCGGGCATTCGTGGACGGTCTCGGGATGGAGGATTTTTACGGTGTCGGCCGCCACGCCCAGCGATCCGGCCGGCATGCCCGCAACCCGGTTGATCGAAACACCGGTTTCGGTCGAGCCATACCCGTCCGTCAGCGGGCAGTCGAAGCGTTCGGTGAAGCGAGCCAAGTCGGCTTCGGACCCTTCGTTACCGAACCCTCTGGTGAGAGGGACGTCGCGGTCGTCGGGGTGCGGTGGTTGGGCCAAGACGTAGGCGAGCGGTTTGCCGACGTACGTGAAGTATGTGGCCCCGTACCGACGGACGTCGGGCACGAAGGCCGTCGGTGAAAACTTCGGGCGCAGGGCGGCGCCACATCCACTCACGATCGCCGGACCCCAGCCGGTGAACAGACAATTGGAATGGAACAGGGGCATCGAGAGATAGGCGACGTCGCTCGGGACGAGCGCGCATGCGTCAACGATGGTTGCCGAAATTCGGTCGAGGCGGCCCTGGCTGCAAATCACGGCCTTCGGCGCGCCGCTCGTCCCCGAAGTGAACAGCAACAGCAGTTGGGTCGCCGGATCGACATCAACCACGGGGACGGGCGCGCCGGCGAAGGGAGCCAACGCCTCGGCGTACCCAGCCTCGTCAATATTGAGGATGCGCCCCGGCTTCGACGCACTACCCAGGTCGAGGCCTTCGAGGAGGGGCGCGTAGGAATCGCTGGTGATGATCAGTTGACAGTCGGAGTAGGTGATGTCGCGCTGCAACTCGACGCCCCGGCGGGTCGGGTTGACGCCTACCACGGTGGCCCCCATGAGCGCCGCCGCCCCGAGCCACATGGTGAAGTCAGGAACATTGTCGAGGAGTACGCCAATGTGGGGCGGGCCCTCGGTGCGACTCGAGTCGAAAAAAGCGGCTCGCGTCGCGCATTGCGCCACCCATTCCCGGTACGTCCAGCGCTGGTCCTCGAACAGCACGGCCGGTCGGTCGTCGAGGGCGCGGGCCCGGATGCGTTCGGCGAAGCTCCCCATGGCCCAGTCAGCGTAGGCTCCTTCGCGCCGCGCCGCCGGGCGAAGCTCGAAGAGGGAAGAAGGACGCAATGTTGGCCAGAGGAGCAGTACTACGGGGAGTGGGCCAGAAATGGGAGATCGCCGATCTCGAGTTGGACGACGCCCGGCAAGGCGAGCTGCTCGTGCGTATGGCGGCGACGGGCCTCTGTCATTCCGATGACCACTACGTGACCGGCGACTTTCCAGCGGCGCTGTGGCCCATATGCGCCGGCCATGAAGGAGCCGGCGTCGTCGAGGGAATCGGTCCGAACACGCTCGGATGGGAACTCGGCGATCATGTCGTGCTTCAGTTCATCCCCGGCTGCGGGCGCTGTCGATTCTGTGCGTCGGGTCGCCAGAACCTGTGCGGGACGGGAGCGCGGATGCAGACCGGGGCGCGGGCGGACGGCTCGTTTCGGTTGCGTGAAAACGGTACACCGGTGGCCCAGATGGCCGGCATTTCCACTTTCGCCAACTACTCCGTCGTCAATGTCGACTCGGCTGTGAAGATCGCCAAGGACCTGCCGCTCGACAAGGCTTGCCTGGTCGGCTGCGGGGTGGCCACCGGCTTTGGTTCGGCCATTAACTCCGCCGGGATCGAGGCCGGTGACACCGTAATCGTCATGGGTATCGGCGGTATCGGCATCAACGCGGTGCAAGGCGCGGCAAGCGAGGGGGCCATGAACGTGGTCGCCGTCGATCCGGTCGAGTTCAAGCGGGAGAAGGCAATGGAGTTCGGCGCCACGCACGCGTTTGCGACGATCCAAGAGGCGGCCGACTTCGCTCGATCGGTGACCGATGGACAGGGGGCCGACTCGGCGATCGTGTGCGTGGGTGTCACGACCGGCGAGCACATAGCGCAAGGGTTCGACGCCATCCGCAAGGGCGGCACGGTCGTGATGACCGGTGTGGGCAGCATTGTCACCAAGGGCATTCCGATCAGCCCAACCGAAATGACGTTGTACCAAAAGCGCCTCCAAGGCGTGATCTACGGATCGATGAGCCCGTCGAAGGACATCCCCCGGCTGTTGGCCATGTATCAGGCCGGCAAGTTGCGCCTCGACGAGTTGGTGACTCGCACCTACCGGCTGAGCGAGATCAACCAGGGGTATGCCGATATGCACGCCGGCATCAACCTGCGCGGGGTCGTGATCCACGAGCATTAAATCCGCCATGAATAGTCGGTTTTGATGGTCGTGCCAAAAGAGCGGAGTGGTCGAGATCGTCGCGTGTTCGTCATGCTGGCCTTTGTGGCTCTCCTCGCCAATTGGACCGCGTCATCGCTCGCGGCCGAGTCGTCGGCGTCGCCGGCCGCGGCCGCACTCGGATCGGCGAGCCGCGACGTGACGAAGGTGCTGATCGATGCGTATCCCGCCACGGTCAGAGCTGGAGCCGACAACGAGCACATCGTCGTGAACGGACGCGTGCTTCCTCTGAGCGATGGGAAGGAGTGGCCGACGTATCAAGAACGCCTCGACCACGCCGACCTTATTGACCAGTTGTCTCAAGCCTATCCAGCGGGTTGCCCGGCCGAGGTGCCAAGCGGAGGCGAAATCCCGCAGGAGCCGGGGCGGTTGCGCGACGAGGCGTTCTTCAAGGCGATGTACGGCGAAAGCGCGGCTGTCGTACAGGGCACGTTGGTGTCGGTGGCCTGGTTCGGCTCGACCATGCATGTCACCAACGTGAATGGAGTGGCCAAACACTTGGTCGCGGTTCGAGACGATCTCGCGCAACATCCCGAATGGTTGAAATACCTGACAAACCCGGGCGGATCGTTCTTTTGGCGCACCATTGAAGGCACGAAGCGCCTCAGTGGGCACTCCTTCGGCATCGCCGTCGACATCAACACCAAATACAGCGACTATTGGCGGTGGTCGAAGGGCGGATACAAGAACCGAATTCCGTGCGAATTGGCGGCGATATTCGAGCGCCACGGTTTCATCTGGGGCGCAAAGTGGTCGCATTTCGACACGATGCACTTCGAATATCGCCCCGAACTGCTGCGCGGGTAGCGCGCCATTGGGCTGGCCGCCCCCGATCGGGCGCGGTTACGCTGTTGGAGATGCAGGAGCCGTACGCGATCATCTCGGCGGATGGGCACGCGGGCGCTGACCTGCTCGACTACAAGTCCTATCTGGCGTCGTCATGGCATGGCGATTTCGAAGCGTGGGCCAAGACGTACGTCAACCCTTTCGCCGATCTGCTGGCCCCGATCGCGTATCGCAACTGGGACAGCGAGCGGCGCCTCAAGGAGCACCACCAGGACGGGATCGTGGCCGAAGTCTTGTATCCCAACACGGTGCCGCCTTTCTTCGCCCAGAACAACCTGACCGCGCTTCCGCCGTCCGATGAGGAGTACCCCCGCCGGTGGGCCGGGCTCCAGGCCCACAACCGCTGGGTGGCCGACTTCTGCACGCAGGCGCCGGGGCAGCGGGGCGGCATCGTGCAGGTGTTCGTCAACAACCTCGACGACGCGCTCGGCGAGATCCGGTGGGCCAAGGAGCACATGCACGTATTCGCGGGAGTGATGTTGCCTAACATCTCGCCCAGTTCGGCGCAGAAGCCGCTTTGGGATCCGTACTACGAACCTTTGTGGAACCTCTGCGAAGAACTCGAAGTGGTATGCAACATCCACGGCGGCAGCGGCGCGCCCGACTACGGCGAGCACGAAGCCGGACGGGCCATGCTGCTGATCGAGTTGCCGTGGTTCGCCCATCGTGGCGTGTGGCATCTCATCTTCTCGGGCATCCTCGAACGCCACCCTTCGCTCAAGTGCGTCCTTACCGAACAAGGAGCGGCTTGGATCCCGCGGGGGCTCGAAACCCTTGACTGGTTCTACCGCCGAATGACCCTTCCCGAAGCCGCTGAGGCTCGGTTCTTCGGCGCTGCCGCCAAAGCGATGACGATGACGCCGAGCGAGTACTTCGCCCACAATTTCTATGTGGGCGCCAGCTTTCTGCGGCCGAGCGAGGCCGCATTGCGCCACGAGATCGGCGTCGGGCGCATCATGTGGGGCGACGACTACCCGCACTCCGAGGGCAGCTATCCGTATTCGCGCGAGGCTCTGCGGGCCAGCTTCTCGGGCTGCACCGAAGCCGAAACCCGCATGATGCTCGAGACCACGGCGGCATCGGTGTATGGCTTCGACTTGTCGATGTTGAAGTCGCTGGCCGTCCAAATCGGGGCGCCGACGCCCGAAGAGATCCGCCAACCACTCGGCCCCGACGGCTATCCCACCGACTCGACGTGCAACGCGTTCGACAAAACGGCCGTGATCCGGTCGTGGTGATCCCACCCAAACTCTGTCAATCTAAGGGTCTGCCCAGTAATAAGTTGCGCGTTTGTGGCGAGTCCTGGGCGCTGCTGATAAGGACGTACAACGACGCGCTTGCCCTGCCCAAACGGCTAGGCGGAGGACGCAGTCAGCGGCGTTCAGGGCCGTCAGAAGCGGCCAAGTTATTGCCGGGCAGACCCTAAGGTGACAATATGAAAGTACTGGCCGGGCGGGTTGCTGTCGTCACGGGGGGAGCGAACGGGATCGGGCGGGGACTTGTCGAGGCGCTCCTCGAAGAGAAGGCCAAGGTGGTCATTGCCGACATCGAGGCGCCGGTGCTCGAGAGGACGCTCAAGGAGTTGGCCGCGCTGGGCGACGTCTCGGGGCTGCGGACCGATGTCTCGGAACCGGCGTCCGTGGAGGCGCTCGCCGACTTCGTGTACAACCGTCATGGTGCCTGCCACTTGTTGTTCAACAACGCGGGAGTGACGTCAGGCGGCGGCGGCAAACCCTGGGAGCAGGAGATCAACGACTTCCGCTGGTGTCTCGGCGTGAACGTGTTCGGTGTGGCCAATGGCGTCCTCACGTTTGTGCCCCGCATGCTGGCCTCGGGCCAGCCCGGCCACGTAATCAACACGTCGTCGGGGGATGGCGGATTTGCGCCCGTCCCGAACGCGTCGATCTACGCCACCAGCAAGGCTGCGGTGAGCTGTTACACCGAGGCGTTGGCCCATAATTTTGTCGAGCACGCGCCGCAGCTCAAGGCGTCGATCTTCTATCCGTCGGGCGGATTCTTGGAGACGGGGCTGTGGACGGCGCCCCGCAACCGACCTGAGGCACTGGCCCGCGTAAAGCCCCGTCCGCCCGCGCCCATGACCACGATGGCCGAGTTCCGGGAGGCTCTGGCCAAGGCCGGCCGTCCGGTCGAGGCGATGGACCTGCTCGAACTCGGCCGTTTCGTGATGGCCGGCCTGAAGGCCGACAAGTTCATCATCAGCCACAACCTCGATGGAGTCGGCGCGCTTTTGCGGGCCCGCGCGGCAGCCATCGAAGCCGGCGATTTGCCGCCGCACGCGTTGAAGGACCTCGGTCTGAAGCCACAACTTGAACGAAGGCCACAATCGCGTACTCCCGACAGCGCTCACACGAAGCGTGACACGGTGTAGATGAGGAGTCCGGCCAATCCGCCGACGACGGTGCCGTTGATGCGGATGAACTGGAGGTCGCGTCCGACTTGGAGCTCGATGCGACGGGCGGTGTCGTCTCCATCCCAGCGTTCGACAGTGGTGGCCACCAGCCGGGCGATCTCGTGGCCGTGTTCGTCGGCGAGGGTTCGCACTTGACGGACAACCCACTCGTCGATCTTCGTGCGCAGCGAGACGTCTTGGCGAAGCTGGGTCGCCGCCGACCCGACGATGGAATCGAGGCGCTCACGAAGGGCGCTGGACGGGTCGTCGAGCTGCCCGGTGAGCGCCCTCTTCCCGTCCCCCCACAGCCCGCTCACCCACGTGCGCACCGCAGGGTCGTCGATCAGCCGGTCGCGCCATTCGGCGGCGCGCTGCTCCAGCGCAGGGTCGTGCTGCAGTTCCTCGGCGAAACTGGCGAGGCGGGCGTCGAGGCGGATGCGCAAGACATGGCGCCGATCGTTGGCCGCTTCGGCCACCATGTTGCGGCCGGCGATGAACAACCGGTCGAAGATCCGCTCGTCGAGCCGCTCGGGCACCCACCACGGCGCCGTGGTCACGAAACGTGTCCACAGGTCAGCCCGGGTGGCGTCGAGAGTCCGGACCAGGGTGCGCAGGGCTTCGTCGACGAGATCCTCGTGGCGACCTTCGGCGGTCACGGCGGCCAACGCCCGCCCGAGGATCGGACCGACATCGAGCTGGCGAGCCCGCCCCACGACGAGGTGTTCCAATGTGGCCGCCACCTCGTCGTCGCGGAGCCGGTCCACGCCCCAGCGGATCGCGGCGACGGCACCCCGTCCGACCAGCCCCGCGTTGCGCTCGTCGCTCAGCCAGTCCGCGGCGCGGCGCGAGGGCTCGAGGCCAGCGACCCGGTCCGCCAAGAGCGCGCCCGATGCGAAGTTGGTCTGTACAAACTCACCGAGCCCGCGTCCGATCTCGTTCTTGCGTTCGGGGATGATGGCCGTGTGGGGGATTCGCAGTCCGAGCGGATGACGAAACAGCGCGGTGACCGCGAACCAGTCGGCAATCGCCCCGACCATCCCGGCTTCGGCCGTCGCCCGGACGTACGAGGCCCACGATCCGTCGCCCAGATGGGATTCGACGACCCGCGCGACGATGAACACTACGGTCACGCCGAGGAGGAGCCCAGTGGCGATGTGCTGCATGGTGGCCAGCCCGGCGCCGCGGCGCTCGTCGCTTTCGGTCGTAAGAGTGAACCCTGCCATCGCCAGAGTTTGGCCCAGCGGGATGGCCCTCCTGATCAGCAGCGCGGACACCCACGTCGACCTCGATCTATTTCGCCAATTGGCGACCTCGATCTATTTCGCCAATTGGCGACTCATCCACAATTCGACGTCGCTGATGTATTGGCGGGCGACGGCGGTGTGAGCGAAGATCGACACACCGTGCGGAGCACCCGGATAGACATGCAACTCCGTCGGGACGCCCGCTTGGTTGAGCCGCATAGCATACGTGATGTCTTCGTCGCGGAAGCCGTCGGCGGCCCCGACGCAAACGTAGGCCGGGGGGAGACCCGAGAGGTCAGACGCCCGGGCCGGTACCGCGTAACCGGGGATGTCGTCGGTCCCGTACAACGACCCAAGGTACGACTTCCATCCGAACGAATTCGACTCCCTGCTCCAGATCGCCAAGCCTTCCAGCCGACTGGACGGAGTTGTCTGGCGGTCGTCGACCATCGGGCATTCGAGCAGTTGGAAAGCGAGGGGCATCTCGCCGCGGTCGCGGGCCAGCAACGCCAGTGCCGCGCACAGGCCGCCGCCGGCGCTCACTCCCGCGATGCCGATCCGGGTGCGGTCGATGCCGAGCTTCTGATGGTTTTCGTAGGCCCACTTCAGGCCCCGATAACAGTCTTCGAGCGGTCCCGGATAGGGGGTTTCCGGCGCCAATCGGTACTCCACCGAGACGCCGGCGCAGTTGAACGCAACGCACCACTTGTCGAAGCGGGCGTCATCCATGGCGTAACTTCCGAGCACATAGCCACCGCCGTGCATCGAATAGACGCACGGGAGCGTGTCCGTCGCGCCAACCGGTCGGTGCAGGCGTACCACGATGTCGGGGTGGGCGCCTTCGGCGGGAACGACGAAATCGGTGCGCTCGACCTTGTCGGACAGTTCGGGCACGGCGGCCAACGATGTGGCGCGCATCACGGACAAAGACTCGGCGTTGACGAAGAAGGCCGGAAAGGCTTCGAACGCCACGGCCCACTCAGGGTCGAGGGCAACTGTCGTGGCGGGTGAGGCGGGCATGGGAATCACCCTATTGGCTGACGGGGCAGATCGCCACCGGCACCGGTCCCGCCCCCGAATGGGAGCGCTGTGGCGCCGAGCCTACGATGACGTCCATGATCGAGTACCTCCAGCCCGGCGAGTTCGTCGATAGCGACCATCGCGACGTGGTCGCATTCGCGGGCCGCGTTGTCGGTGATGCGGTGACCGATCGCGACAAGGCGGTGCGCCTGTTCTACGCGGTGCGCGATGGTTGGCGTTACGACCCATACAACTTGGCGCCTGGACCTGAGGCCAACCGGGCCAGCTCGGTGCTGGCGCAGTCGGCCGGTTGGTGTGTGAGCAAATCGGTGTTGCTCTGTGCCGCATCGCGGGCCGTGGGGGTGCCGACCCGCCTGGGTTTCGCCGACGTCAAGAATCACCTGACGAGCGAGAAGCTACGGGCGAGCATGGTGTCTGATCTTTTCGCGTGGCACGGCTATGTGGAGTTCTGGCTCGACGAACGCTGGGTCAAGGCCTCATCCGCTTTCAACATCGAGATGTGCGAGCGTTTTGGTACGAAGCCGCTGGATTTCGATGGGGTGAACGACTCACTCATGCACGAATTCGACCAGGCCGGAAATCGGCACATGCAGTACATGAACTATCGGGGCACGTTCGCCGATTTGCCGTGGACCGAGATGCAAGCAACCTTTCGCGAGCTCTATCCGTCGTGGTCGCAGCTCTTGGACGGGCCCGTCCACGACGAGGCGTTCCACGCCACCCCCGCCGACGCTTCGGCCTGAGCGGCAACGCGCGGGTTCCGCTCCTACGACCGAAACGGCGGAAATCCGCCGTCCATATAGCCCTGCTCCTCGTTCTTCACCGAAATGCGCCAGCCGGCCTCGGTTCGGACGCACGTATCGTGGTACCAACCGCCGACTACGAACATGTGGCGGCCCGTGCCGCCGGCGTCGAAGAACCCTTCGGCGTCTTTCGGAACGGCCATCGGGTTATGAAACAACGTGGTGGCGTTCGCCACGTCGGGTCCGTCGAAGTCGATGAGCGATTTGCCGACCAGATGTTGCGTTAGCGGAAACATAGCCAACGCGTTCTGGAGCCAAATCTTCATGGCCGGATATAGGCCCGTCGCGTGAGCACCGCCCGAACTTGAATAATCAAGCGTGGCATCGGGCGTGAATACCAAATCGAGCGATTCCCAATCCTTGCGGTCGATGGCAAGCGTGTAACGGACGATGAGTTGTTCAATCTCGATGCGGTCGAAGACCTCTTGCTGGTTCATGGTTGCCGCCTCATGGTTGCCGCCTCACGGTTGCCGCCTCACGGTAGAGGTGTCGACAGTGTCGGTGTCGCGGCCGGAGCGGAGCAGCGTCCCGGATGTCGAACCGGTGGGTTGACCGTCACGGATGGCCACCACCCCGTTGACCAGGACTCGATGCATGCCGATCGATCCGGCGGTGAGGCGGGCCGATTGACCGGGCAGATCGGTGACGAGCTCGGCATTCTCCGATCCCACGGTGGCCGGATCGAACACAGCAATGTCGGCGAACCCACCGACCCGAAGCTCGCCGCGGTCGCGCAGGCCGAACAGGCGGGCCGGATCTCGGGTCATCAACTTCACGGCGGTCTCGACCGGAATCAGCTGGCGGCCGCGGATACAGTCGGCCACGAAGCGGGTCGTGTACGGCGCCCCGCACATGCGATCGAGATGGGCGCCGGCGTCGGATCCTCCGATCATGGCCCGTTCATCGAGCCACACCTGCTTGCGCAGTGCCCACGTCTTGTCGCCACCATCGTGGGGCGACGGCCACAATATGGTAGCCAGTTCGTCGGTGACGCAAATGTCGAGCACCGTGTCCCATTCGGTGGTGCCCCGCTCGGCGGCGATCTCGCTGACCCGTCGCCCCCGACAGCCTTGGTTTGCGTCGGCGTAAGTGTCGCCGATCACGTAGCGGCCCCAGTCGGTGAGACGCCGGAAGATGCCGGCTTCGGGCTTCTGCGAATTGGAGGCAAGTTCGGTCCGAACCAAAGGGTCGCTAAGGCGGCGGATTCGTTCATCAATGGGCACGCCGAGGGTTTCCTGCCACCCCGGCAACAGCCAAAGTGCGCAGAAACTCTTGAAGCTCATGTTCATCGGAACGGCCACCGGCATCGTGAGCGCTACCACCCGGGCGCCGGCGGCCGCAGCGCGCGTGCCGGCTTCGAGCTGGTGGTTGACCTTGGTGTCATCACCGCTGTCGATCGTGAGCACATTCCAGTTGAATGGCCGGCGGGCGGCCGCCGACATCGCGATGATGAGATCCAACTCGGGCTCGGCGAACATCTCGAGGCATCCCTCGACTATGCCTTCGAGGGTCGTGCCTTCATGGCGACCCACGACCTCGCAGAGCGCCAACACTTCCTCCCGATCCGACCAACGCGACGCGACGGGCTTTCCGTCACCATCGCTGTGGGTCTTCGAAAGGGTCGTCGAGAAGCCGAGACCTCCCGCGGCCAGGGAGCGTGAAAGCTCGGCCTGCATAGCTGCGACTTGCTCGGGACTGGCCTTCTCGCCGACTGCCGCCGGACCCATGACGTAGCGGCGAATGGCGCAATGCCCAACGAGAAATCCGGCGTTGATGGCGATGCGGCCGTCGAGGCGGTCGAGGTACTGCGCGAAGCTCTCCCAGTTCCACTCGATACCCTGCTCGAGCGCGGCCAGCGCCATGCCCTCCACCTTGGCCATCATCTTGCGCGTGTAGTCGGCGTCGACCGCTCGCAAAGGAGCGAGGGTGAAGCCGCAGTTGCCCCCGATCACGCTCGTAACCCCGTGGTTGAGTGACGGCGATGCGGTCGGATCCCATATCAGCTGGGCGTCGTAGTGGGTGTGGGGATCGACGAACCCCGGCGTCACGAGGAGTCCGGTCGCGTCGATGGTCTCGTTCGCCGACTCCGTGATCGTGCCTATCGTGACAATTCTCCCATCCCGAACCCCGACGTCGGCCGCGACCCCTGCGGCTCCGGTCCCGTCGATGACGGTCCCGCCCTTGATCACGACATCGAGCATCTCGTCCTCCTAGGTCAACACGAATCTGACGGTGCGCGAGATTAGTTCAGCGCCGCTGGAACAAGGTTTTCTCGACCGTGGTCGCGGTAGATACCGGCCAGCGTGGTCGCCGCCATCGGGGTCAACAACTCATACACCAGCGGCCCCCGTTCGGCCCGCACGTACACAGGGTCGTTACAGCCCCACGACTCGGCCCGGAGCGAATGCTTCACGACTTTCATCGATCCGGTGAGAGGCATAGACGGCGCCAACCGCACGAATCGGGGGGCCCACTTGGTGCCGAGATCAGGTTGCGCCGAAAGAAATTCGGCAAAGGTATCGGGATCGAATCGGTGACCCTCGGCCAACTCCAACGTCGCCATCACCGCGTCGCCGCTCAGCGGATCGGCAACGGCGTACACCGCTGCGGTCACCACGCCTGGGAACCGGTACAGCAGGCGCTCGACGGGCGCCGCGGCAAAGTTCTCGCCGTCGACGCGCAGCCAGTCGGCGCCCCTTCCGGCGAACCAGAAGAAGCCCTGCGCGTCGCGGTAGCCGAGATCGCCGCTCCAGTAGATTCCGTCCCGAACCCGTTCGCGATCGGCCTCCGGATTGTTATAATAGCCCTCGAATCCGGGCCCGCCGAGCAGGTTCGCGATCTCACCGGTGGCCGCCTCGGCATTCAGGATCCGGCCGTGTTCGTCGAACTGGGCTCGCGGTTTCTCGTGCTTCGTGAGGGGGTCGAGGATGGTCACGCCTTCGCGGCCCAGCCCCAGCGCGCCGGGCGGGGTGTCGGGCGTGATGGCGATGACGGCGCCCCCTTCGCTCGAGCCGTAGCCCTCGATGATCGTGACGCCGAACCGGCGCTGGAACTCGGCTATGTCTCGGTGACTGGCCTCGTTTCCGAAGCAACGGGTAAGCGTGTTGTGAGCGTCGTCGGGGGTTTCGGGCGTGGCCAGAATGTAGGTGAGGGCCTTGCCTACATAGTTAAAATAGGTGGCCCCGAACCGGTGGATATCGGCGCTGAATCCACGGGCCGAGAACTTGCGTCGGAGGGCCACCGTGGCCCCGGCGTACAGCGCCGGCGCCCAGTTGGCCATGAGCGCGTTGCCATGGAATAGGGGCATCGCTTGGTAAGTGACGTCGGCCGCTGTAAACTCGTATTGGGTGGCCACATTGACGGCAATACGCGCCAGCCGGCCTTGGGTGCAGCGCACCGCTTTGGGGTCGCCCGTGGTGCCCGACGTGAAGAGCAGAAGGAAGAGGGTCTCGGGCGTGACCCCATCGGTCGGCGCCGGCGCGTTGATGTGGCGGGCGAGTTGTGCGAGGCCGTCCGGGGAGTCGACGAGGAGCAAGTGATTCGTGGTGAACCCGGCGACGGCATCGGTCCCGGTGGTGTCACTCACGATCCATTGGCAATCGGTATGTTCGATGTCGCGAACCAGTTCGGGGCCGCGGCGAGTCGGGTTGATACCGACGATGGCGGCTCCGGCCAGCGCAGCCCCACCCAGCCAGAAGAGGAACTCGGGCGTGTTGTCGAGATGGATGCCGATGTGGAAGGGACCGGGTCGGCGTAGTTCGTTCATCAGTGCTGCCCGTTGCGCACACTCGGCCACGAACTGCGCGCCGGTCCATGTCTCGTCCTCAAAGCGCAACGCCGGATTCGGGTCGTTGGCCCGCATCCGGACGATTTCAGCAAAGGTCGAAGGGTCAGCCACGGCGAGCGAATGTACCTCTGTCGGGAAGCATGGCGCCTACTGTGGAATCTGACACATCGTCAGATACGTGCGATACGAGGGCCCATGACCGACACCGAGACCTTTTACGCAGAGCTCCAGGCCTTCGCTGGAATCGAAGTTGGCAAACCCATGTTCGGCCCTGATCTCGTGAACGCCCCTATGATCCGGCACTGGTGCGAGGCGATGGGTGATGGGCTGGCGATCTACATCGACGCCGAGGCAGCCGCAGCGTCGGCCCACGGGGGAATCGTCGCTCCCCCGACGATGCTACAAGCGTGGGTGATGAGGGGGCTCGAAGGGCTCAAGGGGCGGCCCGATTCGCCGTACTCGGATTTGCTCAACAAGCTCGACGCGGCCGGTTTCTCTTCCGTGGTGGCCGTCAACTGTGATCAGGAGTACGAGCGCTACCTGCGACCGGGCGATGCCTTGTCGATGCGCACGACGATCGAGAGTGTTTCGGCGGAGAAGAAGACCGGACTGGGGGTGGGCCACTTCGTGACGAGCCGCCAGAGCTACTACGACCAGCACAACGAACTCGTCGGATCGATGGTCTTTCGAATCCTCAAGTTCCGGCCGCCGGCGCCGTCGACAGGTGTCCCAGCGGGGGCCTCTTCTCGTCCGAAGCGGCCCCGGCCTACGCCGACCGACGACGGAACTTTCTTCTTCGAGGCGGCCAAGGTCCACAAGTTGATGGTGCAACGCTGCGCCGACTGTGGCTATTACCAGTATCCGCCCCATGTGGCCTGTCAGCAATGCCAGAGCTATTCAGTGGTACCCACCGAGGTCTCGGGCAAAGGCGAGATCTACTCGTTCGTGGTGACGCACTATCCGCAGGTGCCGTCATTCCACTATCCGCTCTCAGTGGCGCTCATCCAACTCGACGAAGGACCGCGTATGATCTCGAACATTGTCGGCACTGACCCCTCCGAGCTGGCCATCGGGATGGGCGTCATGGTCAGCTTTGTCGACTGTGACGACGAGCTCACCCTCCCCATGTTCACGGTGGTGAACCGATGATTGCTGAACGGATAGTCGCGACCACCCGGTCATTCGAGTCGGTCGGCGTTGGCGACGAGTTGCCGCCATTGGTGCTACCGATGACCCGGACATTCATTCTCGCGACGGCCATTGCCTCCCGCGATTACTTCGAAGGTCACCACGACCCCGATATCGCGATTCGGAAAGGTTCGAAAGATATCTTCATGAATATTCTCACGACGAATGGACTGGTTGGGCGCTTTGTGACCGATTGGGCCGGACCCGATGCCTTCTTGAAACGGGTGAGCATCCGCCTTGGTGCTCCGAATTATCCGGGCGACACGATGACCATTACCGGCAAGGTGACTGGCAAGGATGATGCCGGGGCGACGGTTGACGTGGAGCTGGTGGGGGCCAACAGCATGGGCAACCACGTGACAGGGACGGTCAGGGTGCGGCTTCCGCGCGCGCCAGATGAGGCCGGCGCCGAGGTGGTCCCATGAGCACGCGCAATAATCTCGACGGCAGAGCCGCCATTTGCGGAATCGGGGCCACCGATTTCTCCAAGAAGTCGGGGCGCACCGAAATGCGACTCGCGGTGGAAGCGACGCTGGCCGCGCTCTCCGACTGTGGATTGGCCCCAGGCGACGTCGACGGCATGGTCTGCTTTACGGCCGAGAACAACCCGGAGATCGAACTGGCGCGAACCATCGGCGTAAAGGATCTGACCTTCTTCAGCCGGATTCACCACGGCGGAGGAGCGGGCTGCGCCACCATCCAGCAGGCCGCCATGGCCGTGGCGACAGGCGTGGCTGACGTCGTCGTGTGTTATCGGGCCTTCAACGAGCGATCGGGTCGCCGCTTCGGCGCCGGAGTGCAGGACTTGCCCCGCACGACATCGGCGGAGATGGCCCACTTTTCCTGGCACGCGCCCTGGGGCCAACTCACTCCGGCCTCCTGGATCGCCATGTTCGCCCAGCGGTACATGCATGAGTTCGGGGCCACGACCGAAGATTTCGGGCGCGTCGCCGTGGCCGACCGACGCCATGCCGCGACCAATCCCAAGGCGTGGTTCTACGAGCAGCCGATCACGTTGGAGCAGCATCAGGCCAGTCGCTGGATCGTCGAGCCGCTGCGGTTGCTCGATTGCTGCCAGGAGTCCGATGGCGCCCAGGCCCTCGTGGTCGTCTCGGCCGAACGCGCGCGCGATCTGCCGCACCCGCCGGCCCTCATTCGGGGCGCGGCGCAGGGCGCCGGTCCGGAACAGCACATGATGACGTCGTACTACCGCGAATCTATCGTTGGCTTGCCCGAAATGGGATCTGTCGCGCGGCAGCTGTGGAATTCGACAGGCCTAGGCCCTGATGACATTCAGACCGCCGTCCTCTACGACCATTTCAGTCCATTCGTGTTGACTCAGCTAGAGGAATTCGGCTTTTGCGGCCGAGGTGAGGCCAAAGATTTCATTCGAGAGAAGGGCATCGAGATCAGCCAGAAACTGCCGGTGAACACGAACGGCGGACAGTTGGGCGAGGCCTATATCCACGGCATGAACGGCATCGCTGAAGGCGTGCGCCAAGTACGGGGAACATCGGTGAACCAAGTCGCCGAAATCGAGCACGTGCTCGTGACGGCGGGAACCGGCGTGCCGACGAGCGGCCTGATCCTGGGGGTCGACCGTTAGTAGTTGACGGGGCTGACGGCCGCCAGTCCACGGTGCGCCGGCAATGCGCGATGGGGCTGCGCACCGAGGAGCCCCACCACTACCTCGCGTTTCCTCAAGGTGATGGACGAATTCGGCTGGGGGTCGCTACGAGTGAATCCCATACTGCTACCATGGTGGGATGACTACGCAGATCGCCGTCCGACTGCAGAACGACCTGGTGACGTACATCGACGCGGAGGTGGCCGCCGGACGGGCGAACAGCCGGGCCGAACTCATCGGGAGGTTGCTCGCTCGTGAGGTGCGGCGACAACGCGCCCTCGGTGATATCGAGGTGATGAAACGGGCCGGCGTTGCGGGCTATCCAGATCTGGAAGGGGTGGCGAGGGCCACCTCGAGGCGCCGCCTCGACCTGGACTGATGCGCCCGATCCACAAGGTGCGCCTCGACAAGGTGCGTCCCGCACTTCTCTTGACGCGAGAGCTCGGGTTGTCCTTTCTTCACTCGATCACGGTTGCGCCCATCACGACGATGGTCTACGGGATGGCCACCGAGGTACCAGTGGGCATCGACAATGGCCTCGACCAGCCGTCGGCGATCAGCTGCGACAACATCACCACTGTCGGATCCGACGACGTTCTCGACTTCATCGGTTTTCTTCACGACGCGGACGAGCCGGTGCTGCTCGAAGCAATCCGGGCGGCCTTCGACCTGGCGGTCTGAATCAGAGGATCGCCGACCCGACAGTATGGGCCCATGCTGTTCGCCGATTGGTCGCCGTCGCGCCGCCAAGCGCGCCTCGGATCGATCGGGCTCATCGTTGCGTTTCCCATCGTTGCCTTCCACTCGGCGCTGTGGGGCCAGAAGTCCCTTCTCTACAGCGACTCGATCGAGTTCTTTCTGCCTATTTATCGCGTCGTGGCCCAAGGTTGGCGGCACGGGCATATCCCAACGTGGAATCGCTACGCCTTCAGCGGCTACCCGCTGCTCGGGAGTTCGCAGGGGGGCGTCTTCTATTTTCCGCACATCCTCTACGGGCTGATCGACCCGCGCCGGGCCTTCGTTTGGTTGGCGGTAGCGCACATGGCGATGGCCGGACTCGGCACCCGGGCTTTCGCCAAGCGGATTTGGCACAGTGAGTTCGCGGGGTTGGTATCGGGCCTCGCATACACGCTTAATGCGTTCGCGATCGGACATCTGACCCATCCGTCAATGTGGGCGGCCTATACGTTCTTGCCGTGGGCGTTGTGGGCGATCGACCATCTCGTCGAACATGCGAGGCCACGATGGTTCGCCGTCACGGCAGCAAGTTTGGCCATGGTCGCGTTGAACGGCCATCCGCAGCTGTACTGGATCGCTTCGACCGCCGCCTTCGCATACGGTGTTGGCCGGGGCCTCGCCCATTTCGGTGCGAGCTGGAAAACGCGGCTGCGCAAAGCGGCCGTGGCGGGCGGCGCCGTGGTGCTCG
>JANYDT010000158.1 GCA_025359845.1 Acidimicrobiia bacterium | reverse complement strand
CTCGGCGCACGCACACCCAGACACTACCACAATCACCGATTATTTACGAGACACTACACGAGAGAGAATTCCTAATTCTGGCTGTTGCTGGGGCGGGGCGCGTGGAGCTCGCTCGCACGGTGGTGCCCAGCTCGGTCCGGTTTCTCACGCCGAGGCGGCGAAAAGCACTCTGCAGATTGTGGTCGACGGTTTTCACGCTGAGGTGGAGTTCGGCCGCGATCTCGCGATTCGAACGTCCCGAACCAGCGCTAGAGCCACGTTGCGCTGGGTCGGCGCCGCCGCCCACTCTCTCGCGCCCAAGCGGAGGAAGAGGCGTCGGCCATCAGCGCGGTCCTGGAGCCCGCCCTTGACCAGCAAGGTCAGCGCACCTCGAAGGGCATCCCGACGTCTTGGAACTCACGGATCGCCTCGTCGTGGAGCGCCGCGGCGGTCGGGTCGTTCATGAGCTGGGCCCGGGTTCGGGTCAGGCGACCGGCTCGCACCGGTGCTTCGAGATGATCGCCCTGCCAAATGAAGAACTCGGGCTCGCGAAGGTTCATCCGGTCGGTGACATCGGCTGCGCGGTCGAGCACCGCGTAGGCCGAAGTTACTTGTGTCTTGACGTGGAGACGTGTGGCTGAGCTGGTGGTTCTTGGTGGGGGCTGCTGGGGTTCTGGCTACTTGGTGCCGATTTTGGTGGGGATTGGTGTGCCGATGAGTTCGTATGCTCGGCGTTGGAGGGGTGTTGGGAGGCTGAGTTTTTCGATTCGGGTGCCGCCGGCGAACTTGATGGTGTTGCGGGTGAGGGTGGCGAGGTGGTTGAGCAGGGTCGAGAAGTTGTGGACGATGCTGTTGTCGTTGGTGGTTTGGGTTGATGCTTTTTGTTGGGCGGCGGCTGATCGTTGTGCGGCTGCGACGGGGTCGTGGCGTTCGGGTCGGTTCTCGTCGGTGAAACACAACGGCGCCCAGGCTTGGCGTAGGTGCCAGGCGATGTAGGCGGCGAGCATGCAGATGAACACGTGACCGCGGACTCGGTCTTCGGTGCGGTGGTAGATGGGACGCAGGTCCAAGTCGATGGCTTTGATGTTGCGGAAGTCGCGTTCCACGACACCAAGGTTCTTGTATGCGGCCACGGCGGCGGGCGTGTCTAGGGTGTCGGGTGACACGCTGGTGCGGATCACGTAGATGCCATCGAGGGCCGCTTCGGTGTCGATGTCTTCCTGTTTGGCCGCGTTTTTGAAGGTGGTGTCGGTGATCTCCAACGCGAAGTGCTTACCCATTTTGTAACGGTTGATGTGGCGCCCGACCTGGATCCCGATCTTGTCGGCGCCTTTGAGTCGCCCGGCCTCCACGGCGGCCACGATGGGAGCCAACACGGCGCGTCGGGCGCCTGTTCCCAAAGGTGAATCACCGTGTACGTGAGCCGCAGCCCACCCTCTTCGAACACATTCGTGAGCGTGCCTCGCTGGCTTCGAGCACCACGACGTATTGAGTCGGCGCCCTTCCGTACACGGTATGCAGGCGCTCGAAGTACGTGAGCAGCGGCGGTTGGATCACCGCGGTCGCGCATTCTTTTCGAACTCCACATGAACCACTTGAGGCCCAATCCCAACTTCGAACACCGAGTCGGCTCGAACCGAGGGCCCAGTAAACTCCGTCTGAACTCGACGTAACTCTGAGGCTATGACTGGGCGGCGCAAAAGATACGACAGCAAAGCCGCAGGATCGCGCTCGGCGACGAGGCTTCAAGGCAACGGCGATCAGGTCGGAGTAGCACGACGAGCAGCGCACGGGCTCAGCCACCGCGAAGGCCCACGGCTGTCAGTCATGAGGTTGGCGCACTTGCCTAAATCAGCGAGAGCGACTCCAATGGGGGTATTCCTACTTCTACGAAATCAAGCCCCTTGGGCGTGGCGCTGGCCAAGAACCCTGCGGTGTCGACCGGCGAGGAGACAAGACAGCGCCTAATCGCCGCGGCCCTCAATACGTTACGCGAACAGGGCATCACCGGCGCCAGCGGCCGCTGCATCGCCCGGCGCGGCGACGTCAATCAAGCTTTGATCTTCTATCATTTTGGATCGGTCGATGGCCTCTTGACGGCCACCGCTCGCGCCGAAGGGGCCCGGCGCGCGGCGCGCTACGCCACCGCCTTTGAAGCGGTCCGGTCGCTGCCCGAACTCGTATCCGTAGCTCGCCGGGTTCACGAGGAAGAGCAACGCGACGGTGCGGTCACCGTCCTGGCGCAGCTGATCGCCGGATCGAGCTCCTCATCCGAACTGCAAGCCGGCGTGTTCGACGCAATGCGGCCATGGCTCGCACTGGTCGAAAGCGCGGTGGAACGAGTAGTCGAAAATTCGCCGTTCAAGGGTCTGGTCTCGCCCGCCGATTTGGCGTTCACGATCTCGTCGCTCTTCATCGGATTCGAAATGATGACCTCCCTCGATCCGGCCCGGGAACGGGTGGCGACCCTGTTCGACGCGCTCGAACGATTGGCTGCGCTCCTCGGCGGCCTGATAGGAGGTGCCCCGTGACTACCGAGCTGCTGATCGAAAGAGATTCCGTCGACGGAAACGTCGAAATTCTCACCCTGAACCGTCCTGAGGCCCGCAACGCCCTTACTTACTCGCTGTACGACGAACTCGAACACGCCGTCCGGACGACAACCGCTCGATGCCTTGTGATCACCGGTTCCGATCCGGCATTTTGTTCCGGCGATGACGTCAAGTCGATCATGGCCGGACCATCCGGTCCGCCCAGTGATCGACTCGAGCAGAGGCCGCGGTTGACCCCGGCCGCCGACGCTCTCCTCCACACCAACATTCCGATCATCGCCGCCATCAACGGCGCCGCCGTCGGCTGGGGAATGGAGCTGGCCTTGATGGCCGACCTCCGGGTTGCGTCGGAGAAGGCCAAATTGGGCGAGTTGTTCATCCTTCGGGGGCTGGTGAGCGATGCGCCGGGCATGGGCCGACTGGCCTCGGTCGTCGGCCGCGAGAAGGCCGCCGAACTCCTGTTTACCGGCGATGTCATCGACGCGGTCGAAGCTTTGCGCATCGGGCTGGTCGGCCGCGTCGTGCCCCACGCGGAGCTTCTGCCCGAGGCGCTGCGCCTGGCTCGCAAGATCGCCGGCAATCCCCCGTTGGCGATGGCCCGAATGAAGGCGGGACTGCGCCAAACTGTTGATCCGGATTGGAACGAAGTCGGTCGCTGGGTGTCGGCCAACTTGGCCGAACTCTTCCGTACCGAGGATCACCGCGAAGGTGTGGCCTCGTTCCTGGAGAAGCGCCCAGCCGTCTATCGTGGTCGTTGACCTCGTGGACGACTGATCGGCAATCGCCGGGCGGCGTTCACCCGCTTATCCGACGACCTGCGGAGACTTCCTTGAGCAATTCGATCGTTCCTACGCGCCGATTTCTCCGCACCGCAGCGGTGATGCTCTTGGTCGCTGCGCTCCTCGGGCCCCTCGCGTCCTGCGGCAGCAACGCGACGACATCGGGCCAGAACAGCATCCTGATCTCAGCCGCCAACCACAAGATCGTCCTGTCGGGATCGACTTTCGATGCGGCGTCATCAGCCCGCTTACAGAGCGCGGCAGAAATTCTGGCCGGCCCCAACAACGTCGACAACCAACTCGAGGTGGTGAGCGGTTCACAAAAGGCGCCATCGGTGCCAAAACCCGAAGCCCTCATTCTCGCCATGGCCGACGTGTTCTTTCCGTGGACGATCAAGGTCAGCACCAAAGGTTCAGTCGAACTCACGGGCAGCGTGGCCAGCGCGAAGACTCGTGATGCGGCGATCGCCGCGGCGAAGAAGGCCTTTCCGGCTGGTGATGTGCGAGCCAACATCAAGATTCTCTCGCTGCCATCGACCACCGTGCCCGACGCCAGCAGTCGATCCACGACCACCGCGGCGACGGAAGCGATCATCCACCCCATTCAATTTTTCTATACCGCCGTCTCTGTCACCCTCGCCGGTGACGTCGCCGACGCGGCCACCAAGAGCGCGCTCCTCGCGCAGGCCAAAGCCGAATACAACCCTTCGGCCGTGAAAGACAACCTCACCATCAACCCTTCGTCACCCGCGAAAGCCGTCAACTTCCAATCCCTTTTTCACGGATTTCCCATGGTCGATACTTGGACGTTTACCTTTGGAGGCAAAGGCGTCGTCATTCAAGGCAACATTACCGAGGCGGTCGCTCGTAGCCAGATCGTGGCGACCTTGAATACGGTTTTGAAAGGTGTGCCAATCGATGACCGACTGGCGGTGTTCGCGCAGCGCCGAGACCTCATTTCAACGACGACCTCGGCTGGGTCCTCGGTGCCGCCTTCAACGGCCCCGTAGTTCGGGCCTACGAGGTGACGCTCGTCGCCGCGTTCGCAAGCGACCCGGCGGGCCCTCTTGGCCGCGCCGTTCCGGTCGTAGAGGGCGGCCGGATCACTGCGATCCGGGCTCGCCAAACCGCAGTGCACACCATACCGCTCACCACCGGAGCCGCGAATGTTGCCAACCGGTAGATGCCCATCGCCACTGCCGCGGTGGGGGCCGGCACGCCGGCACGCACCAAGACCGCGACGAGACCGACGTCAAGCACTCCGACACCATTGGGCAGAGGCACGAACGAACTGAAGGCGCGTACGACTGCGAATCCTCGTAGAACCGCCAGCCCATCCAACGAGACGTTCGGAGACAGGACGAGGCGGGTCCCGGCGAGCAGGATCAGCCCCAGGGTGATCTGCGATAGCGCAGCTGATCCGACCACCCGCAGCCCTTTGCGGCGCAGCACCGTGATGGTCGCGTCCCGTACGTCATGGGTCCAGCGATCAACATCACCGCTCAGCGCAACCCGCCGCCGGGCGACCCTCGGGGCCCGGCGAACCAGCACTCTTTGGCCGAAGCCCAGGGCGCGACCGGCCAGACGAACCCCGCCATCGCTCAAGATCGCCCGCCCCACGCCGAATTGAACGCCCAGGATGCCGAAGGCCAGCGCGGCGGTCCACCGCTCGAACCCTGAAGCCTGCCCAGCCACGATTCGCACCACGAGGTGAGCGGCGGCGACCAGCCAGAGCGCCATGCTCGGGGCTGCCGCGCAGATGACCAACGATGCGCCGACGGTGGGTCCGTCGACCCCCCACGACCGCAACATGGCGGCGCGAAGGCCGAATCCGACGCCGGCTCCGCCCATAACCGCGTTGCTGGCCCCGACGTGAGCCTCCGACGCCATCCAGAGTCGCGACAGCGACACATCGACGCCGTCGGGCAACGCCGCTCGCTGCATCCATGCATTCGCCAGCTTGTGAAGGATCAGAACGACAAGAAATGCCGCAAGAGATCGCCCATCGGCCTGGCCGAGGGCGTCAAACGCGGGTCGGAGACGGGCCATCCCCTTCTCATCGGCAAACGCCTCTGTGCACTGGAGCACGCTCCGCTGCCCACCGCCACGGTTCGCCGAAACAAGCGGCCCCTATTGCTCCAGCGCCTTGGCGATGATCGCGCCCACTTGATCATGCTCGGTCAAGAAGGCGTCGTGACCGATGATCGAATGCACGATATGAAGATCGAGGGGCGGGCGGGCCAACTCGACAAGCTCGTGTTGGAGTCTTAAGGGGTACAGGCGATCGCCGTCAAGACCCACAATGGTGAGGTCCGCGGTGATGCGCCCCATCGCCGCCGCGATGCCGCCCCGACCGCGACCGATATCGTGATGATTCATCGCCTCATTGATGGCCAGATAGCTGTTGGGATCGAATCGCCGCGACAATCGCGTGGCCGCGTAGTCGAGGTACGACGTGACACCGTAGCGACCGGTCCGATCCGCGCTCAACGGCAGTTCGCCATATTGGGGGCGGTTCGCGAAACGCTCGTGGAGTTCGAGTTCGGACCGATAGGTAAGGTGACCGACACGCCGAGCAACCCCCATACCGGTCACCGGCCCCGACCCGTCACCCACGTCGTAGTAGTCACCGTCGCGCCAATTGGGGTCGAACCGGATGGCCTGCATTTGGACGGTCTGGGTACCGATCTGTTCGGCCGTGGCGTAGGCGCCGACCCCCATGATTATGGCCCTCGACACCCGTTCTGGCGCGCCGATGACCCATTCGAGGCCCCGCATTCCCCCGAGCGAAGGGCCAACCATGGCGTGCCAACACGCGACGCCCAGCACATCGGCCAGTCGCCGCTCGGCCTCCACCATGTCGCGAATCGTGATTACCGGCCACCGACTGCCCCACGGCCGGCCATCAGGAGCGAATGCGCCAGGCCCCGTGGTGCCTTGGCAGCCCCCCAGAACGTTCGGGCACACCACGAACCAGCGATTCGTGTCGATGCCCCGGCCGGGCCCGACGACGTCCTCCCACCAGCCCGACTCAGGGTGACCCGGCTCGCGCTCCCCCGCGGCGTGGCTGTCCGCGGTAAATCCGTGTAATACGAGTACCGCGTTGTCGCCCTCGGGTGACAATGTGCCCCACGTTTCGTAGGCGACGGTGACGTCGTCGAGCCGACCCCCCAGTTCGCACGCGAGCGCGCCCACAGCAGCGAACGAGCGGCGTCCCGGTGGATCTCCGGGACGCCACACAGTGGCGCTCAACGCCTATCCCTTCGCGGCGGCGAAACCAACCTCGAGGTCGGTGAGCAGGTCGTCGACAGTCTCGAGCCCTACCGAGAGTCGAATGAGGCCAGGTGTGACCCCTGTGGAAAGTTGCTCACTCGGCGATAGTTGGCTGTGAGTGGTCGAGGCAGGATGGATGATCAGGCTGCGAAGATCGCCAACGTTGGCCAGGTGACTGAACAATTTGACCGCGTCGACGAACTTCTTACCGGCCTCGCGACCGCCCTTCAACTCGAAGTTCACGATGGCGCCGGCGCCCTTGGGTAGGTATTTGTCGGCCCCGGCCTTCCACGGTGAGGACGCCAGCCCGGGATAACGGACCAATTCGACATCGGGACGGGCCTCGAGCCATTTCGCCACGGTGAGGGCGTTCGAGCAGTGCCGATCCATGCGCACCGAAAGCGTTTCGACACCCTGAATGATCAAGAACGCGTTGAAGGGCGAAATAGCCGCCCCGTAGTCGCGAAGCACTTGGACCCGGGCTTTGATCATGTACGCCAAAGGGCCCACCGCGTCGGTGTAGACGAGACCGTGATAGCTCGGGTCGGGCGTAGTCAGGCCAGGAAACCGGCCCGCCGCCTTCCAATCGAACTTGCCGGAGTCGATGAGGACTCCGCCGATCGAGGTGCCATGGCCACCGATGAACTTGGTCAATGAGTGCACGACAATGTCGGCACCATGCTCCATAGGACGACACAGATACGGAGAAGCCAACGTGTTATCTACTATCAGGGGCACGCCGGCCTCATGCGCCACCGCCGAGACACCGGCGACATCGAGCACGTCGCCTTTCGGGTTGCCGATCATTTCGCCGTAGAAAGCCTTGGTATTGGGCTTCACGAGCTTGCGCCACGCGTCGAGGTCATCAGGGTCTTCGACGAAGTCGGCGGTGATGCCGAGCTTGGGCAGGCTGTAGTGAAAGAGGTTGTAAGTCCCGCCATACAAGCTGGCCGAGACCACAATGTGGTCGCCGGCCTCGGCGAGGTTGAGGATGGCCATGGTCTCGGCCGCTTGGCCGCTGGCCGTCGCCAGTGCCGCGATGCCTCCTTCGAGCGAGGCCAGACGGTCCTCGAGCACGGACTGTGTCGGGTTCATGATCCGGGTGTAGATGTTGCCCATCTCGGTCAGCCCGAACAAGGCGGCGGCATGGTCGCTGTCGCGAAACTGAAAGCTGGTGGTCTGGTATATCGGCGTGGCCCGGGCCCCCGTGGTGGGATCGGGCGCCGCGCCGGCGTGAATCTGACGGGTCTCAAAGCCCCACGTGCTGGCATCGCTCATGTTGTTCACTCCTGTTGTCGTGGTAAACGTCGAATTGAGGAGAAGCAGCGCTGCCGGAATGGAAATGCTGCTCTCATCGCACGGGCATTGGCACCTGGTGCAGAAGCACTGGTTGCCGCGGCGTCGACGGGCCCGTCCCTCAGCCGCTCTTGATGAACTGGAGCGGATCATTACGCATTCGCCGGACAAGCGCAAGTCGATTCGCTGTGGTCACTACCTCATCGAACTGGTCGGGTCGCCTCCGCCGGTAATGTCGACTCGATGCCGAACCCGTGGCTTTCCCGCCGATTTCTCAACTACGCCCACCAAGGGGGGGCCAAGGAGGCCCCATCGAGCACGTTGCACGCTTTTCGATCGGCCGTGGCCAACGGCGCCAACGCCCTTGAAATGGACGTGCATGCGACGAGCGACGGCCACCTCGTGGTTTGCCACGACGCGACGGTTGATCGCACCACCGATGCACGCGGCCGGATCGCCGAAATGACCCTCGAACAGCTTGGGCCGCTCGACAATGCCTACTGGTTCGTTCCCGGGATCGAGTGCAGCTTCGATGCCCAGCCCCACGAATACACATTGAGGGGCCGAGCGCCCCACGACCACGATTTCGCCATAGCAACGCTGCGAGAAGTCCTCGACGCCTTCCCTGATGTATTTTTGAACCTCGACATCAAAGAGACTTATCCGCAAGGGCCAGGATACGAAGATCTGCTCGCCAACCTCCTCCACGAATTCGGCCGTACCGATGACGTGATCGTGGCCTCTTTTCATGATGTGGCGCTCGAGCGATTCCATGCGATCGCCCCCAACGTCCACACCAGCCTCGGCCCCTCCGACACGACCGAACTATGGCGCTTCGTCAATCAGGGAGCAGAGAGGCCGACCTTTGGCCCGCACCAAGTGGCCGTCCAGCCGCCCGAGAAGATGGCCGGATTGACCGTTGTAGACCCTCGATTCGTCGAGGGCGCCCATGAACTCGGACTCGCCGTGCATGTATGGACTATCGACGATTCCGCCGGAATGATGCGCATGGTTCAGTCAGGCGTTGACGGCATCATAACAAATACGCCCCAGGTTCTAACGCAGGTGCTGCGAGCATCTCGCTCCTGAGCAAGACGTCGCCCGACGCGTCATCGACCACGATCACGACGTCGACAGCCACGATCGGGATGGTCGTGGCCGGCGGATGTTTTTGCCGGGGCGGAACAGCCGAAGCGGGGCGCCGCGGTACCGACGTGTAACGCACCAGCCAGATCGGGCGTTGCTCGAAGACCGCCGCGACCCGACCGTCGCTGGCCGTATGGGTCGACGACGACGTGTATCGGGCGAATTGGACATGCGGCAGTTGACGGCCGGGCGGGGCGTACCGTAACGCCGCCACCAGGGCCACCCCGCTGGACCGTCGCGGTCGGTCAGCTGGCTTGGGCACATCGAAACGCATCCCGCCCGGCAAAAGGATCGGACTACTCAAGCGATCGCCAGTCGACGTTGCCACCGCTTCGGCACCCGGGGGGCCAAGCAGTGCGGCCGCCAAAAGAACTAAGCCCATCAGGTTCACCGACAAAACTCGCCGTCGGAGCAACCACGAGCCAATACCCACGCCAGGCAGGTTACGCTGCCGATTCGTGGAACCCGCGGATTACAGCCAGATCGCATACGAAGTTCGAGAGCGGGTGCTCACGATCACCCTCGACCGACCGGATGCCCTCAATGCGTTCACGACGACGATGATGGACGAGTTGATCGACGCGTTCGACCACGCCGACGCCGACGATGACATCCGAGCGATCATCGTGACGGGTCGAGGAAGGGGGTTTTGCGCGGGCGCCGATCTGGGCCGTGGCGGAGCCACGTTCAACGCGTCGGAGCGTCCGGACCGGTCCATTGAAGACCTTCGTGACGGCGGCGGAAGGGTGAGTCTGCGGATATTCGAGTCGAAGAAACCGGTTATTGCCGCCATCAACGGCGCCGCCGTGGGCGTTGGCATAACGATGACTCTGCCTATGGATATTCGGCTGGTGTCGTCCACCGCGAAGATCGGTTTTGTCTTCGCCAAACGCGGCATCGTATTGGAAGCCTGTTCCTCCTGGTTTCTCCCTAGAATCGTGGGCATCTCGAAGGCCACCGAGTGGGCGTTCACCGGGCGCATCTTCGACGCCCAGGAAGCCTTACGGGCCAACCTCGTGCGCAGCATTCACGAGCCCGATGACCTCCTTCCGGCCGCGTGGGCCATCGCCCGGGAGATCGCCGACAATACCTCCGCCGTGTCCGTTACCTTGATGCGTCAGATGTTGTGGCGCATGCTCGGCGCCGACCATCCGATGGAAGCCCACAAAGTCGACTCCCGGGCCATTCGGGCGCTCGGAGCGGGCGCCGATGCCTACGAGGGGGTGGCGAGCTTCTTGGAGAAGCGACCGCCCACCTTCAGCCTTCGCCCAAGCCGCGACATGCCCGAGTTCTACCCGTGGTGGGAGGACAAGCCGTTCTCGTGATCCCCGTGCTCGACGCCCCTGAGGCGCCGAGAGCCGTGATCGACCTCACCCGCGCCGCGGCCGATGCTGACGCTCTTGTACGAACCATCATTGACGAGCATGCCGCTGCCATGTACCGAGTCGCGATTTCGATCGTGCGCGACGGAGCCCTGGCCGAAGACGTGGTTCAGGAGAGCATTGTCAAAGCTTGGCAGGCCGCCGGCACTTTTCGAGGAGACGCGTCACTGAAACCGTGGGTCCTGTGCATTGCCCACAACACCGCCATCTCTATGCTGCGCAAGCGCCGCGAGGAGTTCCGCGATCCGGCCACCTTGCCCGAACCGGCATCGACGATGAGTCTCGACCGCCAAGTACAAAGCAAGATGATGCTCGAGCAGCTGTGGATCGCCCTCGCGGGGATGGATGAACTCACCAAGACGATCGTCGTACTACGTGAGCTCGAGGCAATGAGCTACGAAGAAATAGCGCAAACACTGACGGTTCCCCTCCCCACCGTCAAAACCCGGTTGTTCCGGGCTCGCCGGGCGTTGTCGGTCGCCCTGAAGGAGTGGGCCTGATGCTTGCCACCCCGTCACCGGCTCGTCTGCTGCGATGGCTTGACGACAACCCCGAGAAGCTCGAGCGCTACTTGGGTAAACATCCCGAGGCCGAGGCAGAGCTCGACCGACTCGTAGAGCTGCCCGCCCCCGCATCCTCGGCGCTGGCCAGTGCGTTGGCTGCGCCGGCCGACTTAACCGACGGCCTTCGCTCCCGATTGGCGGTGCGCTCCGGTCCGACCGATGCGCAAGCCGTCGTGACCGACCTCCTTTCGTTAGGGCTGCGCACCGCACGTTTGCTGTTCAGCGACCAGTTGCCGCCCCAGGAGCCGACGTCATGAGATGGTTAATTGCCGCAGGCGTGCTCCTGGCCGTGGTTCTGCTCGCTTCGGTCGCGTCAGCCGAAGTTCGACGGTTACTGGAGCGGCCGAAATTGTCGGAGCGCAGTCACAGCCTGGCGGCGCCCGCCGGTCAATTCGTGTTCTCGGTGTTGGTCGCGGTCGGGCTCGTAGCCGCCCTTGGAATCGGCGATCACAAGAGCCTCGAGCCCCTCCCTCACGATCTCATCGCTTCCTGCCCAAGTTGCTGGTGGCGGGCTTGATCGTGCTGGCCGGCAATACTGCGGGCACTTTGCTCGGCAATGCCGTGGCTCAAGCTGCGTTGCGGGCCACTGGCAAGGCCCAACCGGGATTGGCCCGAGCGGTGCGGCTGGCCCTCGCCGGCGCCGCCGCGATACTGGCCGTCAACCAACTGGGAATTGATACGAAGGTCATCGACCTCGTACTCGCCGGAGTCGTCTTCTCCTGCGCCGCTTCGATCGCTCTACTCGCCGGCCTCGGCGGTCGTCAGTTAGCCGCAGGAGTAGCCGCCGGTCGTTATGTGCGCCACGTCGTCAAGGCGGGCGACCTGATTTCGTTTGCGGATTCGTTTGGAGCGGTGACCGGGAAGGTTGTTCGGGTGCACGCGGCGACTGTAGAACTCGCGTCGAAATTACCCGGCGTCATGCTCCATGTCCCCCATGCCCGGCTGCTGGCCGCCACCCTCAGCGTGACGCGAGCACCGTCAACCTGATTCGACCGCCCAGCACAGGCTTATGTTATTTCCTCACGGACGACCCTTACTGTCAGTAGTTAGGCGCCGGACCTTGCCAATGCTGCGAAGAGTCGTGTCGCTCGTAAGTGCCCTATGCGTCGTCGTCGCCGCTTGTGGAGGGTCGAAACCCGAATCGACCACCCCCGAGCGACCGACAATCATGTTGACGACACCCTCCACATCGGCGAGTGCACGACCGACGACCGACGTTCTTTCGTCCTCATCGAAACCGGCCCTGTCGACGGAGCCCGCTTCGTTACCGAAACCGACGTCAACCACGAAGCCCGACTCATTGTCGCCCACGTCCAGCAATGCCGCTCCGACCAACGCGTCGAGCAGCGAGCCTTCGTCGATTTCGGCCGCCTGCAATGCGTTTGTAACGCAACTGATTGAACTCGCGCGGACCGAAGTGGCTCGGGTCGCCGGGCAGACGATCGCACTCCTGCGCCGCGATGCATCGGTCTCCGGGTTCGGCGAAAGCTACGACGACGCCTTCAGTGAGCTACGAATACGAGCCGGAAGAAGCCGATGCCCAAGCGGCAACCTGGCCTTCTCAGCCCTGGGGAGGATCGACGCAGTGCCCACAAACGGCGTTGTTGCCGTGGCCGTTAAAGCCGACATCGTCAGCGATCTTGCCGACCGCGCTGGTCGGAGCCCCGCAGCGGTCGGTGCGACGGGAGACAACAGTGCCCTTGAAGTCGCGATCCTCGCGCCGATACAGCTCACGGGAAGCAGATCGACTTGCGCCCAACTCGGAAATGCCTGGTTGGGGCTTTACCGAATTCTGCTCACCGCCATGGATAGCGTTCCCGTATCCACCTACCTGGAACGGCGCGGAGTGCGCGACAGCGACGTGCGGGACAATCCCGGAAACCCTGGGGTAGGCCTCCATTTCGTGAGCGCCTCGCTCGACGATGCACTTTCGACGCTCCTCGACCGGGGTCAAGCCTTGAATTGCAGCGACGATGACATCGCCGCGCGCATACTCGAAGGCTTCGACCGGCTCAGGGCACGCTCCGCCACCAGCACGGTGTTCAAGGCCGACCAAATCGCTATCGCGCAACTATTTCTAACCGGCGTTTGAGGGTTGCCGTCGAACTCGTATCGCGGCCGTTCGACGCCAACCCCGCGACGACCGCTAAAAGGGTTCTCGGTCGGAGCTCAGTCCGCTTCGGGCGCCCACGGCGACTAACTCTCTCGGCTCGCCGGTCGAGTCAGCGGCGCGGATTCGCGTGATCGCAGCGACGCTCGCCGTGCCGAACCGTAGCGAGACGGCGACATCATCGACCACGACCTCATACGTCGTGTGGCGCTGTTCCTGGGGGTCGGTCCAGGTGCGCTGATCCATACGACCGGTCACAACCACGCGATTGCCCTTGCGCAGGGACTCAACCGCATTGGCGGCCTGATCGCCGAACGTCACACAATTGAAGAACGAGACGGCTGACGTCGGTTTGCCGTCAGTACCCATGGTCTTCAGAAGTTGGTTGACCGCGAGACTGAACTTGGAGATGAAGGTCCCGTTGGGAGTGGTGACCATTGAGGGGTCGGCGGTGAGGTTGCCGACCAGGGTAATAGTATTGGACATGGCAAGATCCTTTCTTTCAGTGTTTCTCTTGCTATGCCAAGTCTGCCAGGGGGGTATGACAGAATTTGATGGCCTCCCGTTGACTGGGATAATTCCTCAGAAACCGAGGCGGTCGAGGGCTGCCGGGCGCCTTTGCCATTCCTTGTCGACCCGTACGAACAACTCCAGATATGACCCGGTCGGCAGCTGTTGGCGAACTGCGGTTCCGACCTCTTTTAAGACTGCGCCTTTTCGTCCGATCACGATGGGCTTCTGCGAGTCGCGTTCGACCACAATTTCGCAACGCACGTACGGACCCCGGCCCTCGCGTTCCTCCCACTCCACGACCCGGCACGTGATCGAGTGCGGAAGTTCGTCATTGGTCCGTGCCAGAAGCTGCTCGCGGACCAGTTCGGCGATCCAAAAAATCTCAGGCGAATCGGTGATCGTGCCGGCCGGAAAGTAGGCCGGCCCTTCCGGCAGACGAATCAGAATCGCCTCGAGGAGTTCTGAGACCCCCTGACCGGTTCGAGCCGACACCGGAAAGTATTCCGACATGGCAAAAGCACTGGAATCGTTGAGCCGCTGCAAAACGCGACCCCTGTCGCATTCGTCGATCTTGTTCAGCGCGACAATCGCGGACGGCGCCAGACGGGCGGCAATGAACTTGTCACCGCGTCCGATCACCTGGCTGGCGTCGAGCACCAGTACGGCCACGTCTACATCGACCAGCGACGAGGTCGCAGCAACGTTGGTACGTTCGCCGAGCAACGTCCGGGGTTTGTGGATGCCCGGCGTGTCGACGAAGACGGCTTGGAGGCCCGGACGTTCAAGGATGGCGCGCACCTGGTGACGAGTGGTTTGTACCTTGTCGGAAACGATCGAGACTTTGGTGCCGATCATGGCGTTGACCAACGTCGACTTGCCCACATTCGGCCGCCCTACCAACGTCACGAAGCCGGATCGATGAAGCGGGACGTTGGCCCGCGGCGTACCGAACTGTTCCATGACGTTTACGATCGCCCAGCGGCCGATGACCGCTCGTCATCGTGGCTTCGCGGCTCGCCCACCTGGGCGATGCGCACCCGAAGAATGCGCCTGCTCTTGACCCTCTCGGCCCGCAACAGCCGTCCATCGAACTCAACTTGTTCACCTTCGCTGGCCGGGTGTCCAAGTTCATGAAGGACCAATCCGCCGACGGTGTCGAAGTGCTCCGATGACCAGTCCACATCCAGGCGGGGGTTAAGTTCGTCGATCAGCATTCGCCCAGTGACAATGATGTCTCCATTGGGTTGGGGGTCAAACAGCACCTCTTCTGTGTCGTACTCGTCGACGATGTCACCGACCAATTCTTCAATGAGATCCTCCAGCGTGACGATGCCTGCGGTACCGCCGTACTCATCGACGACGATAGCAAGATGAAATTTCTGGGCTTGCATTTCCCGCATGACCTCGCTCACCCGACGACTTTCGGGAGCGAATCGAGCCGGACGGGTAACGTTCACGACGGCCACGTCAGCGCGATGGTCGCGCTGAGCCCGCATCAGATCTTTGG
>JANYDT010000128.1 GCA_025359845.1 Acidimicrobiia bacterium | reverse complement strand
GCAGCGTTGTACTGCTTCACGAAATCCATAATGTTGATACCATGGGGGCCGAGCGCGGTGCCCACCGGCGGAGCCGGCGTGGCCTTACCGGCGGGAATCTGAATTTTTACGATGGCAGTTACTTGCCGCTTGGCCATACCGGGTTCTTCCTTGCGATGGGGGGCTTACCGCGCGATGCGGCTTAGGGGCGCGATGCGGAGCTAGAGCTTAGCGACTTGAGAGAACTCAAGTTCCACGGGCGTCTCGCGGCCGAAGATGTTGACCAACACCTTGAGCCGCAGCTGCATTTCATTGATTTCGGCGATGGTGCCGGTGAAGTCGGCAAAAGGGCCTTCCTTCACTCGGACGGATTCGCCCACTTCGTATTCGAGGCGGGGCTTGGATTTCTTGAGGGCCTCGTCGCCTTCGAGCTTCTCGCCCAAGAAACGCTCCACGTCGCGGCGCCGCAACGGGGTGGGTTTGGCGCCGGAACCGACGAATCCGGTCACCCCCGGCGTGTTGCGCACGACGTACCACGAATCGTCTTCGAGGTCCATGCGCACCAGGAGATAGCCAGGAAAAATCTTCTTCTGGACGACGACCTTCTTGCCGTTCTTGAACTCGATGACGTCTTCGACCGGTATGGCGACCTCGAAGATTCGCTCCTCCATGTTCATGGAGGCGATTCGGCTCTCGAGGTTTTGCTTGACCTTGTTCTCGTACCCGGCGTAAGAGTGAATCACGTACCAACTACCGGGACGGTCGTAAGGACTTTCGACCGGCTCTTCAACCGGTGCCTCTACCGCCCCTTCCACGAAGACTACCTCGCCAAGGGTCTCTTTCGCTTCCTCGGGCGGCGTCGATGTCACGGCGGTCACTTCCGGCGAAGCCGGTCGCTCATTCTCCGCGTTCTCGTCGGGCTGCGCTTCGTCCTCGGGCAGCGGGTTCTCATCGTGCTTCGACCGCGCCTTCCGCTCGGGCCGGTCGACGGGAGTGTCTTCGCCTTCGGTCACAGCGTCGTCGGTCACGGCGCCCGCATTAACGATGTCGTCGCTCATCGGTCAAACACCCAGAGCACAACGTGGGCAAAGATAAAGTCGAACGAGAAGGTGATCAAGCCCATGAAGACCAGGGTGACCAGGACGACTCCGGTGTAGTTGATGACCTCGGGCCGTGTCGGCCAAGCCACTTTTCGCAGTTCGCCTCGAACCTGGCCGACGAACTCGATCGGTGATACGCGCTCCTTGTCGGGCGCCTTGGTCGGCACCGGAGCGCGCTCGCGCCGCGCCATGGTGCCGTCAGGGTTCATCTTGCCCTGGCGGGTCAGCAAGCGCTTCGTTTCTCGATTCATGGGCGCCGTCATGGATGGCTGTCCTTGTGAGGTTCGGAGGAGGTGGTTGGGCGGGTAGTCGGTGGAGCGAGCACTAACTTGCCTATGGGCAAGCCGAGCAGGGCAGGAGGGACTTGAACCCCCAACCGCCGGTTTTGGAGACCGGTGCTCTACCAGTTGAGCTACTGCCCTTCGTGCCATCGGACAGGAAGCGCGCTTCGCGGGACCCTGAACGGCGGACGAAAGATCGTACCACCGTTCCCCGAGCCGGCGGTCGGAGATTCGCTCGCGGCCTAGGCGCGGCGGAGGCGGTGGGCGCGGCGGCTCAGGAGGGCACCGGCGAACGCCACGCCGGCCGCCGCGGCCGCCGCTTTGGCGGTGAGGGAACGGGCCGATCGACCGAAGCAGAGGCGGAACCGGGGGGGGTCGGGTCGGACAAGAGGGTCGGGCCCGTCGAACTGGTCGGCGGGACCGGCGGGTACGCGCAGGGCTCGGTACTGGCTGGCCGCCCTTCGACACCGGGGGCAGGTGCGAAGATGGCGTTGGAGCTTCAGGTCGGCCGGTTCTTGGCGGTCGGCGACACGCGGTAGGGCTTGACGGACCCTCCAGCACGCCAGGCCAGTCATGCCGCTTCGCCCTCGCCTCGCCGCGGCGACACGGGTAGGCCGGTTGCGTAAGGGTCAACGGCCTGCTCGTCTCGGCCAACCGGCCGTTGCGGGCTCACCGGCAGGGTGGCGGGCCCGTCGTCGTGAGGACAGTCGATTTCGTCGAACGCCGCGCTGCGGAGCTTGCGCCGGGCCCGATGCAGGCGCACCTTGGCCGCCGACTCGGTGATGCCGATATGTTTCGCGATTTCTTGATGGGTGAGCTCGTGGGTGTCGCGAAGGATCAAAACTTCGCGCATGCGGGCCGGCAGCAACGCGACAGCTGTACGTAGACGGGCTTCGAGATCGGCGCCCAGCGCGACAGACTCGGGGTCGTGCTCGGGTCGCTGGTCGCGGACCTGCACGTCAGGGGTCAGCTCGCTGTGGCGATGTCGACGCTGACGGCTGCGCAAGGTCGAGGCGCAGTTCGAGGTAATTCGATAGAGCCACGTCGCGACGCTCGAGTCGCCCCGAAATCGGCAGAGGTAGCGAAACGCCCGCACGTAGGTATCTTGAGCAACGTCGCTGGCATCGGCGTGGTTACCGGTGAGGCGCAGCGCAAGCCGATACGTGTCGTCATACGTGGCTCGCATGACGTCATCGAACGCGAAACGACAGCCCTCGCGGGCCGCCGTGACTCGATCGGCGAGTTCATCACGACCTTGCTCTCGAGGATCGGTCACGGCTGCACTGTAGCCACCGACCGGACGGGAAAAACGCCCGAGAGCGACTAACGCGTCTCTTTGTGGGTGGTGTGCTTGCGCTCGGAGCCGCAGTACTTCTTCATTTCGATGCGCTCGCGATCGTTCATCTTGTTTTTCATGGTGATGTAGTTGCGGCGCTTGCAGCTCTCGCAGGCGAGGGTGATCTGGATGCGCTTGTCGTTCTTGGCCATCTTCGTGCTCTCGTTCGGTGCTGGTGTCGGGTTTGCTGGTGTCGGGCGGGCGAAGGCTACTTGAGGATTTTGGTGACGCGGCCGGCGCCCACAGTACGCCCACCCTCACGAATAGCGAACTTCAAACCCTCATCCATCGCAATCGGCTTACCCAACTCCACCACCACCGCAACATTATCGCCCGGCATCACCATCTCC
>JANYDT010000099.1 GCA_025359845.1 Acidimicrobiia bacterium | reverse complement strand
GGCGAAGGGCCGACAGGATCAGCAGAGTCCGCCAGGGTGACTGGTTTGACCGTCGTTTTGGGCGAACACATTGCCCGTGCCGACGGTGTCGATCCAAAGGTCGGCCGACAACGAACCGTCGCCATTGTCGGTCAACACGTTGTGGCGAACGACCACGTTCGATGCGACCGCAACGCCGGGTTCGTCGACGACCAGCACTCCTCCCGCGCCCAGCCCGAAGCCGCTGTTGTCGACGAGGTTGCCGGATACGCGGTTCCCGCGAATGGTCACGTCGTGCGAGCCGTCGACGATGATGCCGATACCGGTCGGCAGAGGAAACGGGGCCCCGCGGGTGTTGTGTTCCACTTGGTTGTCCTGAATGTCGATGTCGTGATAGCCGGGGTCGGTGAAGATGCCGAAGTGGTTGTCGTGGACGCGGTTGCCGCGGACCCCCACCTGCGACGATGAGATGCACAGTCCGGTGATGAACCCGGAGACGTCGTTGCCGGCGATGGTGCTGCCAGTGGAGCCCTCCGCACACGCCCCGACGCCGGCTACCCCGGCGAGCCCATGGACGATGGTGTTGTCGGCGTACCTCGTCCGGGCCGAGTTGGTCGCCAAGATCCCGTAGGGGCCGGTGCCGTCAATCTGATTGTCTTCGATCGCGGTCCGTTCCCCGCCGGCGATCAGGACCCCAACGGGAAAGCCCGAGATCTGGAGGCCTGACACCGTCACCCCGGAAACGGCACGGCGCACTTCGGTAGCCGTCGGTGGCCGAGGAAAAGGTCGAAATCGCCGAACTTGACGTCGCCGATAATGCAGATTCCGCTATTGGCGGGAGGGCCGGTGACGTTGGGTGGGCCGACGTGGGCGACACCGGTACATTGGTTGGGCGTGAACGTGGACGGGGCCACGAGTCGAGCGCCTGAGCCTTCGAGGCGAATCCGGTTCTTCGTGATGACCAGCTGTTCGGTGTATGTACGGCTCTATGTGGATGGTGGAGCCGGGCGGCGCGGCATCGATCGCCGCCTGTATGGATTGGCCGGGGCCGACGGACCGCTGGGAGGAGCCGTTCGATTCGGCCGCCAACGCCGACGGCAAGGACAGCGCGGCAAGGGCCACCGCGCCGAACGCAAAGGTCGTTGTTCGATGCAAAGTCATCTCTGATTTCCTTATTGGATCGACGTTCGATCCCGCCCCGACCGTACGGACCCGATCCGCTTCTGTCTATTAGGGAAACCCCTATTTCTGTTCCGTCGCTCGATCCCAGGCCCGGGTAGATTGGCGATGTGAGACCCGCTCCAACCGGCACGGCTGATCGTTGATTCGATGACGAAGATGGCGATTCCGCTCGATCACCCGCTATGGCTTTCGCTGACCGGAGCGCACCGGAAGTTCGCCCTCGGGACGGGGCTGGCGCGGCGCTACCAGCCCGACGTCTCGATTCTCGCCGCGCTCGCCCCGGGCGCCGGGCCCGAAGCGTGGGCCGACCTCCGCGAGACCTGCGTGGCCGGTGAGGTCGTAGCCCTGTTCTTCTTCGACGCGGTTGTACCGGTGCCCCCCGACGGCGGATGGAAGGTGGTCTTCGAGGCAACGTGCGATCAGATGGTCAGTACCGACACTGCGCCGTCAGCCCGGCCTGCGCCCGAGTTGACGGCGTTGACGTCAGCCGACGTTGACGAGATCCTCGCCCTGGTGAAGCTCACCCAGCCCGGACCGTTCGCGCCGCGGACCATAGAACTCGGGCGGTATCTGGGGGTAAGGGTCGGTCACGAACTCGTGGCGATGGCCGGGGAACGGGCCCACGTCGACGGCTTTCGCGAGGTGAGCGCAGTTTGCACGCACCCTGATCATCGAGGCCGCGGTCTGGCCGATGCGCTGGTGCGCGCGGTGGTGGCCAAGGCGGCGGTGCGGGGCGAGACATCGTTCCTGCACGTGGCGACCGACAACGACTCGGCCCGCCGGGCCTACGAGCGCATCGGGTTTGTTCGCCGCCGCGTCGCCAAAGTGGTGGCTGTGCAAGCCCTCGCCCGCGACTGACTTTCGCGCTGGACCTTTCGGCCTAGGAGGCGACGCCGTCGAACCGGGCGATCGATCGTCGACGCCCCCCGGCGCTCATGGCGACACGTATGGTCCGAGGTATTGTCGCACCATGACGATGATCGAAGTCATCGATGCCGACCTTCCGATCGAGGAGGAAGACATCAGCGCGACGGAGCCCCACAACGAACTTGTCGATCGCATCAAATTCGGCCTACGTCACCGCCTGCCGGGTACCTTGGTGCTCGGCGACATCTTTGTACGTGAGGGTCGCAAGCAGGCTTCGCCCGACGTGTTCACCGCGCGAGGCGCACGGCCGGGAGCCCGCAGCGTGTATCGACTGGCCGACGATCCGCTCCCCGAGGTCACCATCGAGGTGCTTTCGGACGTGAACAAGCGTGACAAGGACGGTATCGCGCAGCTACACCGCAAGCGGCGGCTGCTCGGCGAACTGGGCATTGGCGAGCACATCGAACTCGACCCGATAGACGGGGTGGTCGTGGTGTACGAAGCCATTGACGGAGTCCTCGAGGTGAAGATGGCCGGCCTGCAGTACACCTCGGAGCGCCTCGGCGGTACCCGGTTTGTCGTCGACCTCGAGACGTTCGAGGGTTTTCGCGTGTTCGGTGCCGACGGTGTCGAGTTCGAGCCGCCCCAAGATGCCATGGCCCGGGCCGACGCCGCCCAAACCGTGGCTGACGCAGCGCTCCTCCGAGCCGACGCCGCCCAAACCGTGGCTGACGCAGCGCTCCTCCGGGCCGACGCCGCCCAAACCGTGGCTGACGCGGCGCTTCTCCGGGCCGAAGCCGCAGAAGCCCGAGGGCGCGACCTCGAAGCTCAGCTGCGCGATCGGCGCGGAGAACCGTTGAGCTGAACGCTTCACGGTTGGTCGTCGGGTGATGTCAGACGCTCACACCGTGGCGTTGCTCGTAGATCTTTCGGAACGCCGGCTCGAACACGACCGAACACGGTCCGGTGATGCTACGACGCCGGGTGACGTCGGCGAGGTTGCCACGCGTTGTGCCTGGGGTCGCCATGACCTCGACGTGCGCGGCGCGACTGCAGTACGTGGCGGCGTACTCGGCCCACTGCTGGATCGTCACCTGTTCGTCGCCGGCCCAGTTCACTATGAGCGCCGGCACCGACGCGGCGTCGAGCATCGCCTCGAGCTGGCCGACAATGTCGTCGACATGGATCGGCGCGTGAGGATGCGGATCCCAACGAGCGCTGACCGGTCGCCCATCCACCACTGCGGCCATGTTCGAGGTCGGCAGGTATGTTCCGTCCGGACCGTAAACGGTGTTGAGTCGGGCGATGACCACCGGCAGCTCCAGCGACCGGGCGCAGTAACGGGCAATGCTCTCCTGCGCGATCTTCGCAGTCGGACTCGTCGGCGACCAGAACGGGATCATGCCCCCGATCGGCTCGTGCTCCGCGCTGGCGTGCCACGGGTCGTCGTGGGGCGCGTAGATCACATTTGACGACATGACGAGGGCGGCTTTGGCCCGCCGGCAGCGTTCGAGCAAGCGGCCCGTGCCCTCGCCGTTCACTCGGATCGCCTCGTCGAAGTCATTGGTCCCGCCGCGGAAGTAGGCGAGGTGCAGCACATAGGTCACGTCGTCGGGCACGAAGTCAAGGTCGTTCGCACCGAGATCCGCGGTGATCGTATGAATACCGGCCTGTTCCACTCGGGCCCGTACCGCGGAATCGGAGAACCGGGCCAGGCCCCACACCTCATTGTCGGCGGCGAGCGCCTTGGCCACGGGAAAGGCGACGTCGCCGCTGACGCCGGTGATCAAGATCTTCTCGTCTGACAACAACTGCGTAGACTTTCAGCCGCCGACGATCCGCTCGCCGTGGCCGTCGACGATACGGTCGGGATAGCGATGCTCCATTACACGGCGTAGGCCGTCTTTCCATTTGACCGTGGACGGGCCGGTGATTGCGATGCGTTTGCGGCAATCGACGACCGACCCGACCGAGGCCCACGGCACCGGGGTGATATCGACCGAAGTCTCGATGCCCATCAACTGGCCCATGTACGCCGTCCACTCCTGCACGCTCACGGGCTCATCGGCGCCCCAGTTCACGATGGTCGCGGGCACGGCGGCCGCATGGAGAAGCGGCTCGAGTTGCGCCTTGATGTCGTCGTCGTGGATCGCGCTGTATGGCATCGGGTCGTGGCGTGTCGGTACCGCGGCGCCCGAGGCCACAAGGTCCATATGGTTGGTGATCGCACCCCCCCGGTTACCGTACGCGGCATTCATGCGGGCAATCGTCACCGGCAGAGCGAGGGATCGTGCGCAGTAGCGGGCCACCGCTTCTTGCGCGATCTTCGACACCGAGTACGGCGCCGAGAACTGAGCCTGGATATCGCCGAGCGCGTCTTCCTCGCCAAACGCGTACCAGGGATCGGGATGGGGCTTGTACACCGACGTCGTCGACATCACGAGCGCGGCCTTCGCCTTGCGGCAGTGCTCCAGCATCAGGCCGGTCCCTTCCGCGTTCACCCGTATGGCGCGGTCGTAGCTGGTCTTCTCGTAGGCCACCGCGACATGAACCAGGTACGTAAAGTCGCGAGGCAAGTCACCAAAGTCGCCCGAACCCAGGTCGATGGCCCGTGTTGTGACGCCCAGCGCATCGACGGCGGCGCGCGGCCCGGGGTCGCCGAAGCGAGCGATCCCCCACACCTCGTTGTTTGCGACCAACGACTCGGCGAGCCCAAACGCGATGAGACCGGCCGGCCCAGTGATCGTCGCCGTAGCCCCAGTCTTCCTCCAGCCAACGGTTGAAGGCGCGCAGCCCTGCGTACAGCGCGTCCACGTCGTCGTGCATCTCGTGCTCCACGGCCAGGCCGACACTGGGGAACAGCAGCGTCGCCTCGACCCGCTGTTCGTCCATAAGCTCGAGCCGCGGCCGCCGCTGCATCATCGAGGGGTGATCGTGGGCGTTGATCACGTCGACCTGGCGCCAGCCCACGTCGTCGACCATGCCCTGGAAGAACTCGCGTCGGCTCCCGGGGGCGCCGGTGTAGTCGGTCTGGGTGACCTTCATCATCCCGAGCTTTTGGTCGCCGAAGTGCAAGCGACCGAGGCCGTCAGGGCCGGGCACAACGTGCAGACTCCGGTCCCGGAACTTGTGCTCGAGGTGCCGCGTGAACGCGTCGTACGGTTCGAATAATGACCATCGGCGTCGAACGCACGCCCGACGTAACTCGTAGCCGACATGGCAACTCCCTTTCGCGCGCCTTCAGTCTCGCGCATCGTTGGACGCTACGGCGAGAGCGGCGCTTTCGCGGCGTCGCAGCCGCTCGATCAAGGCCAGCCGATTCACCTTGCCACTCGCCATGAGGGGAACCTCGTCCGGGCCCAGGATGACGATCACCCGAGGCACCTTGTAGGAAGACAGTTCGCGCTTGGCGGCCGCCCGAAGCGCACCGATGTCGAGCCCAGGGTCGCTGACGACGAGGACGGCTCCCACCACGGCGCCGCGTTCGCCGCCGTCAACCGAAGTCACGATGGCCGCCAGGACGCCGGGCAGCCGGGTAAGCACCTCTTCGACTTCACGAGGCGACACATTGGCCCCGGCGGTCTTGATCAGATCGTCGAGCCGGCCATGAAAGTGGAGTTGCCCATCACGGATCGAGACCAGGTCGCCGGTGCGGTACCACCCGTCGTCGTCGAAGGTCTCGTGACGCTCACGACGCACGAGCCCGGCCATAAGCGTATCTCCTCGCACGAGAAGTTCACCGACCTCGGCCGCGGCGACGGGCCGTCCGGTGGCCGGGTCTACGACCCGGTGCGCCATCCCGGGTTGGGGCGGACCGAATGATCCCCGGCGTTCTTCGGGGAGTTCGACGAGACTCGCGACAGTGTGCGGGCCCGCAGTCTCGGTCATGCCGAGGGCACTGTTCATCAACGTCGGGTCGATTGGTCGGGCTGAAGGTGGCAGCGCCTCGTGGAGGCCCCCCATTCTGGCAATGGACAGGTCGCGGACCGAAAACGTCGGGTCGGCGGCGATCGATCGCGCGAGGTGGGGCCAGGCCGTCACACTCGTGGCGCGCTCGCGTTCCAAGAACTCGAGCACCTCGCTCGCGGCCGACGAACTGCACGTGAGCTGAGTCGCCCCCGCCGACATGGCGGCCAGCAGATTCACCGTCAATCCACCCACCCAGAAGAACGGCATCTGGGTGAACAATCGATCGTCGGCTCGCTGGTCGTAGCTGTCTCGGCACTTACGGGCAGCGCGCATGAGGCTCCCATGCGTGTGTATGACTCCTTTGGGATCGGCCGTCGAACCCGACGTATAAATGACGTATAAATGATGCTGACCACATCGCCGGCAGTGACATCGCACTCGACGGCCGCGAGCACCTCGGCGCCGATGTCGGGCTCGACGTCGAGATCACAATGGGCTCCGACCAGCCCGGAACGCCTTACCCCCACATCCACACCGAGCGCAGGCGGGGCAGCGCCGCCAAGCGGTACGGCGGCCGCTCGTGGTCAAGGCCGCCGAGCGCATTCGCAATGAGGTCGACGAACGAGTGGCGAAGATAAGTCGGACTGGACACGAGCAGGTGAAGGTTGGCATGGCGACAAATGCGGCGCAGCTCGGCGGGCGTCGACAGGGTGCTGATCGGCACCGCCACCGCGCCGATCCGAGCGATCGCCGTCCACGAGACAACGAATTCGGGGCGGTTGGGCAGCAATATCCCGATTCGGGTTCCGAACGAGACGCCTGCCGCCAGCAGTTGTCGGGCGAAACGCTCCGACTGTTCTTCAAGTTGCCCGTAAGTTATCCGCTGCTCGTCGGCGACGAGACACTCGCGGTCGCATGTCGGCCCGTCTTTGCGCCAGCAGGGCCGAAACCGTGTCGGACGTCATTCGGCCCGGGACGGGATCGTCATTAGGTTGTCGTCGCTCACGTGGCCGATGTGCTTCGACCATTTGAATTGCAGCGCGACGCTGGTGTACTTCCACTCCCCTTCCACGCGCCGATACGTCTCGTCATAGACCGCGAGGATGTTGAGGGCTGGTCCTTCGCCGTGCGTGGTGCAGTCGAGCAGGTACCAGGTGCCCGTGGCTGAGTCACCGTCGATTTCTATGCGTGGGTTCGTCACGCAGTGCATCGCGCCGAACGGCGGGGCGTTTTCGAAGGCCCGGACGTAGCCCTACGGATCTTCTCCTGACTGGTCATGCGCCCCCACGGACCGGCGTCGATCCAGCCGTCCGAGGTGAACAGGTCGGCGAGATCATGCGGCTTCGAAGTCTCGAGCGCCCACGCGAATCGGTACTTCAAACGTTTGATCTCTTCAAGGTCGATCAGGTACTGGATGTCGATCTTCTGCATGGCGGCCTCCCAAGGTCCGTCGGATTTCTAGTGCCTCATCGGAGGGTGCATGGAACGGGCCGCGAATTCCCGACGCTGTGCCGACCCGGCATGAACTTTGAGACCGGTTGCCCCGCCCGCGTCTCCGGTCGGTCAGGTTCGTAGAAGAGTTTGGTCGACCACGTCCTCCGCAGTAGTCCTCGCCCGGTGATGCTCGTTCAGAGCCTCGAGAAACGGGGCCCGACCGAGCACCAGTAACTCCGACCGTTCCGCCGCGACCGCCGTTGCCGTACGGCCGATGTCACGCAACAGGGCGATCTCTCCGAAGGACCCGCCGGTCGTGACAATGCGAACATGGTCCCCGCGAATGAAGATATCGACTGCTCCGGACAGCACTAGGTAGAAAGTGTCGCCCGCGTCGCCCTCTCGGATGACGAGCCCTCCGCGGGGTATTTCCAGGCGGACGGTGGCGAGCGCCAGACGCTCCAAGCTCGGCGCCGACAGCGGCGCAAAGATCGGGTCCTTCCGCAATCGGTTCACGATCACGGGATCGGCAGGTACACCATGGCGGTCCATCACGAAAAGGCGACGCGCCAGCAACGCCGACAACGTCGGAACGGCCAGTCCGGCCGTGACCAGGGCGACCCGAAGGCCGAAGGCGGACGCGAGCGCGCTCACGGTGAACGAGCCGACGGCCATCATGCCCATCTGGAGCGCTTCGAGGACTCCGAACACTCGGCCCGCCGTGGCCGCTCGGGCCACGCGCTGCAGCAGGCTCGTACCCGCGATCTTCAACACGCTCAGCCCGACGCCCGATAGCGCCAACAGGACAATGGCAGACATTCGGTTGGTGTAGGCCGCCAGCACGACAAGTGGGGCCGAGAGCATCACCGTTCCCAGCACCAGGAAGGGCGTCATCCGCGCTCTGCCCACGAGCACCACCGACGCGCCAGCACCGGCAATCGCGCCGGCCCCAAAAGCTGAGTTCAGAAGGCCGGCCTCGGCGCGGCCCGCACTGAACTGCCCAGCGAGAGCCACGAACAACACCTCGATGGCTCCTGCGGATACTGCGCCGAAGCTCAGGCAGCCGATCAGTACCGCAATGTCTGGCTGTTCGCGCATGGCCCGGAATCCTCCCAGCACCTCGCCCCAAACGGCCGAGGAGTGACGGCCTTCGGGCGGGCGCAGGCGCTCACGATCACCGGCCAAGCGAACGACGAGCACGGCCGAGACAGCCACGGTTGCAGCCATGACGAGGAACACGAGCGCCGGGGAACCAATCGCCAGGAGAGCGGCGGCGATGAGGGGACCTAAGAAGATCCCGCCGTTCTCGAGCAACCCCATCGCCACGTTGGCTGCGACGAGATCACCAGGAGTGTCAGCGACGAAGGGGAGCAGCGCCCCCATAGCGGGACGAATGACGGTGACCGCGGTAGCCGCAAGACCGGCCTGCACATAGACGAGCACAGGGTTCACTCCCGCGTGCATGGCTATGGCCGTAGCCGCCATGGCCGTTGCTTGGGCGGCGTACCCGACCGCCAACACCCGATCGCGGCGGAATCGGTCCCCTGCGTACGAAAGCACTGGCGCAACCAGCATGGCCGCCAACAGGAGTGCGAACGCGACAATTCCCGCCTGCCGAACCCCTCCTCGCTCAAAGGCATACACGAGGGTGGAGATCCAGGTTGCGTGCTCCGCGATCGAGAACCCGGCGAAGGCGGCCTCGAGCCGCCGAAGGGTGGCATCGGTGACGACGGATCGGAGGGCGGCGAGACGGGGTTTCATTTCGTGGGGCGTATTCCTACTGCTGCAAAGTCCGCCGCGGGTAACCCTGCACGAAGGTCGGCGGCCCCGCATGTTGCATAGCCAATGCCGACTCGTGTTCAAGAGATGGCGACGTGTGGGATTGGAGGGACGCGCGGCCCGGTTCGCCAAGGCCGCCCGGTTCAAGGGATACTGCGGTGTTCATCGTGATCGGGCCGCCGCCGATGGGGAGGAAGATTGGGCGGTCCATATGGGCGAGCAACTGTTGCATCCCGATGCCGCCGAGTTCTTCGACTTGACCCGCAACTGTCCGCTGAGAGCCGTGTTCTTGGCCGAAACCCTCACCGATGTGCTCGAGGTGTGTGGTAAGAACAGCGCGGTGGACTCGACCGTACCGGTCTCCGTGCTTTTCACCGACATCGTGGGGTCCACCGAGCTGTTATCCCGCGTCGGCCCGGAGAAGGCTGATCGCCTCCGCCGCGAACACTTCGCGTTGTTGCGTCCTGCAATCGACGTGGCCGGCGGCACGGAAGTCAAGAACCTCGGCGACGGGCTCATGGTCGTCTTCAAGACGGCCACGAGCGCGCTCCAGTGCGCGGTCGACATGCAGCAGTCGGTGTACGGCGCGAACCTGCGCAGCGCCGAACCGCTGGGTCTGCGGGTGGCCCTCGCGTTCGGTGAGGCCGAGACGGAGGACGGCGACTATTTCGGCCCGCCGATCGTCGAAGCGGCCCGGCTGTGCGGGCATGCGCAGGGCGGGCAGATCCTCGCCACCGAAGTACTCCGAGCGGTAGCGGGCGGGCGTCGGGGATTCGAGTTCACCTCGTTGGGGGCACTCGACTTGAAAGGGCTGTCAGCGCCCGTACCGGCGTGCGAGCTGCAATGGACCCGTCCGACAGACGCCGCCAGCGGAGGGGTGCCGCTTCCCCCAAGGCTCGAGAGCGGGCCGGCGTTGCCTTTCGTCGGCCGACAGCCGGAGATGGACATTCTCGGTGATGCCCTGAAGACGGCAGCAACGCTGTCACGTCGTCACGTCGTGCTGATCTCGGGAGAAGCGGGGATCGGTAAGACGACCCTCGTGGGCCAGTTCGTGCGCGAGGCCCACGCCCCAGCGATCGTGCTATACGGTCGCTGTGACGAGGAGCTCGCCATCCCCTACCAACCGTGGGTCGAGGCGCTACGTCACCTTGTCAAGCACCTCCCGGAGGCCACCCTCGCCGACCACGTCGCCCAGCGGGGCGGAGAGCTTCGCCACCTCGTGCCCGAACTGGCACGCCTGGTCCCCGACGGGCCGACGCCCCGCCCGAGTGATCCCGACACCGAGCGGTACCTCTTGTATGGGGCAGTTGTCGCTCTGCTCGCTCGGGTTTCAGCCGACGCGCCGATCATCCTCGTGCTCGACGACTTGCATTGGGCCGATAAGCAGACCCTGCAACTTCTCCGTCATGTGGTGATGGCCGGCGAACCCATGCGCGTCGTTATCGTCGCCACCCACCGCCCCCACGATCTCGTCGCTGACTCGACCCTGCCCGACCTCGTAGCGGCGCTGCATCGTGAAGGTAACGTCGAGCGGATCGCCTTGAAGGGACTTAGCGACGACGATCTGGTCTCGCTGCTGGAGGCGGCGTCCGGCCACTCGATCGACGCGATCGGTGTCGGCCTTGCCCATGCGATCAGCCAGGAGACGGACGGCAACCCGTTCTTCGTGTCGGAGTTGGTTCGCCACCTTGCCGAAACCGGCGCCGTCTATCAAGATCCTGACGGTCGATGGGTGGCCAAGGTGGAGTTCCGAGATGGCGGGCGGCTGCCGTCCGGGGTTCAGCAGGTCATCGGACGCCGGGTGGCGCGACTGGGCGAAGCGGCGGAGAAGGCCTTGCGGGTGGCGTCCGTCATCGGGCGTGACTTCGATCTCTCGCTCCTCGCCGTTGTCTCGGAGGTCTCGGAGGACGACCTGCTCGACGTGATGGAAGCCGCGCAGCGCGCCGCGATCGTGATCGAGAGCCCAGGGGCACCGGACCGCTTCAGCTTCGCTCACGCTTTGATCGAACACGCGCTGTACAACGACATCGGGTCCGCCCGCCGACCGCGGCTGCATCTGCGCGTCGCCGAAGCCCTAGAGGACCTCTGCGGCGACGACCCGAAAGAACGGATCGGGGAACTGGCGTACCACTTCGGTCGGGCGACCAGGCCCGCCGACGCCGGCAAGGCGATTCAGTACGCTCGCCAGGCGGCCGACCGGGCGCTCGCCAACCTCGCGCCCGATGAGGCCGTTCGGTGGTACCGCGAGGCGCTCGAAAATCTTGACGGACCGGGCTTAAAACCGGCGGGCTCGGAGCGGCTGCACTGCGAAATCCTGATCGGCCTCGGCAATGGCCAACGCCAGTCGGGAGACGCCGCCTTTCGCGAAACGCTGCTCGAAGCCGCCCGTCTCGCCCAGCGTCTAAAAGCTACTGATCTGCACGTGCGCGCCGCCCTCGCCAACACCCGGGGCAACGTCAGCGCGGTGTGGAAAGTCGATCAGGAACGCATTGCTGCGCTCGAAGCGGCCATCGGCGCACTCGGCCGCGAAGACAGCGCGGATCGAGCCCGGCTACTGGGCCAGATCGCCATGGAGTTGACCTTCTCTGACGACGCACCCGCCCGCCTTGCCTTTGCCCGAGACTCTGTCGGTATGGCGCGGCGAGTAGATGACTCGGCGCTGCTTGTCCATGTCCTCCATCTGACGGCCGGCTCGATGCTCTTGCCGGAGACGCTCCAGGAACGCCTCTCGAACACTGCTGATGCGTTGGGGCGCTCCGAGCAACTCGACGATCCGAGTGCTCGGCTCAACGCCGCCTTCGACCGGGCGCTCACGGCCATCGAGGCCGGCCTCATCGACGAGGTCGAAAGCTCGATCGCCTTGGTGGTCTCGACCAGCGCGCACGTCGCCGACCCCAACCTGCTCTACTTCGCGGCCACGCTCACCGCCGGCGCCCACCTTTTCGCCGGCCGATTCGAGGCTGCCGAGGCCGCCGCGGCCGAGATTCTCGCGATCGGCATGCAATCAGGTCAGCCCGATGTCGTATCGATGTACGGGGCCTATCTCTTCTCGATCCGTCGCGAAGAGGGTCGTCTCGAAGAACTGGCCGAGCATTTGTCGTCGCCCGACGCAACGTCAGTTGTCGCGTCCGGCACGATGGCCACAATCCTCCTAGAATTAGGCCACCTCGAGCGGGCTCGTGAGTTCTATGAGATCGATGCAAAGGAGGGGTTTAGGTTGGTGCGCAACAGCGTTTGGATGCATAGCCTCTGCGTGTTCGCCGTCGTCTGCGCCGAATTCGACGACGCGCCGCGGGCTGAAATCCTCGCCGAGATGATCGCCCCGTTCGCCGACCATATCGTGTGCGCCGGACAGTTCTGGTCCGGTTCAGCCCGATATTACCTCGGCCTCCTCGCCACGGTAACGCGCGACTTCGAAAGTGCCGAGC
>JANYDT010000038.1 GCA_025359845.1 Acidimicrobiia bacterium | reverse complement strand
ACCGGCCGGTCGAGAGTCGGCCGCGAACGCCAATTCAGTGCAGCCATGGTGCCCTTGACCTTAGCTGCCGTTGGGCGATCGGCTATCCAAGTCTCCACCCGGCTACCGTCAGCAGGGATGAGAGCCGACGGCTTACGACTCGGAGTGCGGGCGTTGGCCGCGACCGCCCTTGTCGCCGTCATCGGTGTAGTGGCCCGTAGGCACCCGTTTGCCTTCCGAACTGGGCGAGGCGACCTGGTGAGGAGCGACACGCTGGCCACCGTCGGCACGACGGTGTTGGCCGTTGGGGGCCTGGCCATTCTCGTGCTCGCCTTGGCTTTTCGAGGGGCCGGGGCCATGCCCGTGCGCCAAAATCGCCGGCCTTGGTGGGTCAGCGTGATTTGGTTCGTGGCCATCGTGTCGCTGCTATGGATGGCGCCAAAGGCGACGCGGCGCTCGCTCAGTCTGGCGTCGGCGGGGGGGCCGATTCGCCGCTCCAGCCACCTGACCCCGTCCTCCAAACGAACACTTGGTCCGGCCCGCGCCGCGCCTATCGCGTCGGCGACGTTGCTCGTAATTCTCATCGGGGGAGCCGCCGCCGCTTTGCTCCTGACCGCCCGCCGGACGCCCCTCACGACTGGGGTTGGAGACGACCCGCCTCCTGGTGACCCGGCTGCGTTGCATTCCGACCTTCAGCTCGGGTGGGCGGTCATGGCCCGACAGCCCGACGTGCGACAGGCGATCATCGGCGCCTTCGCGGCCATGGAAGCAGGATTGGCGGGGCGCGGCCTGACCCGCCAACCCACCGAGACGGCGGTCGAGTTCGTGGGCCGCGTGCTGCGTGACGCGGCGGCTCCAGCCGAGCCGGTTCGCGGCTTGACCAACCTTTTCGAGGAAGCCCGCTACAGCGCCCATCCGCTCGACGAGTCCCACAGAGGTCGGGCGCTCGAGCAGGTGCGCGAGATCCAGGCGGCGTTGAGCTGATGTCGGTTGATCGAGTGATCCGGTACGCCGGGCTGTTGGGGACGGGCGGAGCGGCGGCGTTGGTGTGGCGATCCCACGCCGAACTGATAGTCGCAATGACTCTCGCCCTCGTCGTTTTGCCCGCCGTGGGCGATGCCGTTCGAATGGCGTGGCGAGGTTCGAGCGCCTCGGTTTTTCGCGCGCCATCGCGCCGACCCATCCGCTTTCCGCCGTGGACGCCCAAGGCTCGCCGCCGCCAAGCCCGGGTATCGGCGTACGAGCCGATAGAGGCCCTCTACCGCAAGCTCTCGATGGCGCAGGCGTCGCAATACGACGCAGTCGTCCATCTTCGTCCTATCGTCGTTCACTTGCTCGAAACCCATCCAGAGTGCCGCGCCCACGCAGCGGTACAACGCATCGTAGATCTGCCCAATGTCCGAGATGCGGATCGCCGCGGAGGCGGGATGTCACTATCCGAGCTTTCCGCTCTCGCCTGCGCATTCGGCTCGGGCCATCGCGAGGACCAATGACCGCGTTCGATCCCATCCGACGAAAGAGCCGATGACCGACCGCGCCCCCGACCATCCCTCGCCCGACGGCCCCTCGGTCACGGCTGTTCGTGACGCCGCGGAGGCGATCCTCGCCGAGCTGGAACGCGCCATTGTCGGCAAGCGCGAACCATTGAAGCTGCTCCTGGCCGGGATGCTCGCCGACGGTCACCTCCTGCTCGAAGACAATCCGGGGCTGGCCAAGACCTTGGCGGCGCGCTCGCTGGCGACGGTGTGTGGACTCAAGTTCTCCCGCATTCAATTCACCCCCGACTTGTTACCGTCCGATGTGACGGGGTCAGCCATGCTCGATCGCACGACGGGCCAGCTGCGCTTCCAACCCGGTCCCCTGTTCGCGCAAGTCGTCCTCGCCGACGAGGTCAACCGCACCCCTCCCAAGACCCAGGCGGCCCTGCTGGAGGCTATGCAGGAACGCCAGGTAACGCTCGACGGCATCAGCCATCCACTCGGCGCGCCGTTCATCGTCATCGCCACGCAGAACCCGATCGAACACGAGGGCACCTATCCGCTGCCCGAGGCCCAGCTCGACCGGTTCATGCTGCGCATCAGTCTCGGCTACCCGAACGCCGATGACGAGTGGCAGGTACTGGCCCGTCGGCTCGAACGCCAGAGCGAGAATGTGGCCTTGCGACCCATGCTCGACGCCGATGGACTGCTGGTGCTGCGGGCCGCCGTCGAAAAAGTTCATGTGTCGGAACCGGTGGGCCGCTACGTGGTCGACATCGTCAGGGCCACGCGGAAGCACCCGCAAGTAGAGGTCGGAGCGAGCCCGCGCGGTGCGCTCGCACTCATGGCCGTCTCGCGGGCCTTGGCGGCGCTCGACGGACGCGACTTCGTGCGGCCCGACGATGTGAAACAGGCCGCCCGCCCCACGCTCGGTCATCGTCTCGTGTTGCGCAGTGAGGCGTGGGTGCGGCGAGTGCGCGGCGATGACATCGTGGCTGCGGTTCTCGAGTCGGTACCGGCTCCTGTCTCCGTGCGTGAGTAGGGCCGTGGTTCCGGTCCGCCTCACCGTCAAGGGCATGACCTGCATGGTGCTCGGGTTATTGGGCGTTATTGCTGCTATGGTGACGGGACGGGCCGAGTTGGTGGTCTTGGCCGCGCCCTTCGTGGCGCTCACGGGCATTGCCTCCGCACGATCGGGCGAACAGAGGGTGGGCCCGATCGACGCCGCTATGCACGTCGATGCGGTCCGTGCCGCGGAAGGCGACCAACTGGCCATCAAGGTGTTCGCGGCGGCCGGTACCGCCGTCCGACTCGATGCCAGCGCCGGCGTCGAGCTCGAGGCTTCGGCGTGGACGATGGCGCCAACCGGCCTGTGGCAAACGACGGCGACGCTTCGTCGGTGGGGGATTCAGACGATCGGACCGGTCTTCGCCCGCGCCACGGATCGCTTCGCAATGTTTGCGCGGGAAGGTTGCGTGGTTGAAGCGACGGAAGTCCGAGTGCTGCCTCACGACCCACAACTCGAACGGCTCGTGCGCGCCCGCCGGACCCGGGCCGCGTTCGGCAATGTTGTTACCGCCGGCTTCGGATCAGGCATCGAGTTCGCCGAGGTCCGAGCCATGGCGCACGGCGATTCGTGGCGAGCCGTCAACTGGCGAGCCAGCGCGCGGCGCGAGGCCCCGATGGTGAACGTCCGTCACGCCGAACGGGCCGCCGACGTGATCTTGTTCATAGACACTTTCAGCCCGGAGTCGCTCACGCTGGCCGTTCGGGCGGCGGGCTCGCTCGCTCGGGCCTACCTCGCCGTCCGCGACCGGGTTGGCCTCGTCGGTCTGGGCGGCACTATCAACTGGCACGGGTTGGCCGGCGGCCGCAACGGGCTCGAGTCGATTCTCGACGAGTTGTTGCGCCTGCGCGTCTTCCCCGCCGATGGCGAACGCGATCTTCGGATGATCCCGCGCAGCGTCGTTCCCGCACACGCTCTGGTCATAGCTCTGTCACCTTTTGTTGACGAGCGCATGGTCGAGGCGATCGCCGCCCTGCGCCGCCGGGGTCACGACGTGATCGCCATCGAGTTGCTCGTACCCACCCCCGCGCCGAAGACCGGTGAACTCAATGCGCTCGCGGCGCGATTCTGGGAGATAGAACGCGAGCACCGCCGTCGTTGCTTGCGCAATGTCGGCATTCCCGTGATCGCTTGCGCCAACACCGACGACCTGGTGGCCGGGCTCGGTGCCTTGGTATGAGACTTCGGGCCGGGACGGGCCTTGTGGTGGAGACGGCGATGCTGGCCGGGGCCGTCTGTGGGATGGGGGCGTGGCCGATCGTGGTCGGTCGGGTCTGTCCTTGGGGGCTCGTGTTCATCGCCGTGGCGCTGGCCGGACTGTCCGCTGTCGCGATCGGACGGTCCCGGGCCGCTCCCGTCGCTCCTCTCGCGGTCGCCGCGCTGTACGCCGTGGGGCTCCGGGGTCGCACCGGTCTTGATCGTTGGTCGGTGGTCGAGGCGTTGCTCCTGTTGCTGATCGTCGAGTTGGTCGCCTGGACGGGGGACGCGGCGGCGCGGATTCGCCTCGCATGGGCGCATCGAGGACGAACGTTGGCGCTTGAACTCGTCATCGGGGGATGGGCGGCCGCCATGTGCGCGGTGATGCCGTCAGGTGGCCCGATCGGCCTCGCCGCGTTCGCCCTCGCTGCGGTTTCGCTCGGTGCGTTGGTGGTGTTGGTCGCGCCGAGCCCTCCCGCGTCGGTCGGACCGGACCGCCGCGGTCGGTAGCCCTTGCGCAATCTCGGGCTCTGGATCATTCCGAACCTCATCGTTGGCATACCTGGCGACAGCTACGTCGAAACTGAGCGTTGGCTACGCACACGCGTACTGGACGAGACGGAAGACCAGAGTTGAACGCTGAGGCTCGGCTTCGGTACCTTGCGCGGAGGACATATCGACCACGTTGGGCCTCCCGGTGGAAGTGACCGAGTGGCGTCACGGGACGGACTTTCAGGCGGATCTGGTCCACCTGCGAGGGAGTCCGTTCGCCCTCGTGGAGAGCCCCCACAACCGGTTTCTCAAGACAACGTACGAGGGCGAAGTCGACTTCACGGTCGTCGTTGCGAAGGAAGCAGCGGCGTTGCACTTTGCCCGTCAAGCCGGAGTGAGAGTCCCGAAGTCCTGGAGGTGCCTCGCTCTGGGGCGCAGATGCCGTGGCTGCTGGTCGACTACGTGTGTGGGTCCACGCGGCCGTCCGACAGCGACCTTCGCCTTCCTTCTGCGGCCCGGCGTTGGCCATCCGTGATCGTCGTTTCGCGGATCCGTTGGCGGATGACGACCGGGTCGAGGAGGTGGGCTCGCACCAATGCGCCGACGAATTCGTAGTCCTTGGGGCGTCCGGCCGCCAGCTTTGCGACCGCAAGGTCGTGAGGCTCCAGGCACCACCCGGTAACCCCGCGTGTGTTGGCGTTCGACAACGGGCGCAACCGATCCTTCTGTCCGTTCGGTAGCACCGCGGTGTGCTGATCGACCCCCTGGGCGTGCTTCACGGCGCATGCGCTCGTACCTCATTCCACGCTCGACGGACAAGAGCTATAAGTCGCTGGCGGACACGCTCGTCGAGGACACCGGCAAACGGCGAGCATTGCCGAAGATCGGTCGCATCACTGCTCGGATCGATCATCGCCACGACGAGAGCCCCGATCGGTGCCCTGAGGAGTGACTCCCACTGGCCTAGCCAGACGTGGGCCGAGCGGCGACGATCGGCTTGACGCATGGTCGCCAAATTGTGAATCGCCTTGGCCCGCGCCCACGAGGGGCTCGCGCAGCACCACGGCGGCGATCTCGTAGTGAAGGGCTATCGAAAAGCAGGGCCGCTCGGGTCATGCCCGGATGCTCCTCGAGCAACGCGGTGACATCGACGAAGGTCACGAGCTCGACTCGGGCGTCGAGCGATTCGGCGATCCGTTCGAGATTGCGGAGCCCGGGATCGCGCGCTCCCGACTCGTACGCCGCGATTACCGGCTGCACAATTTCGCAGCGATCGGCGAGAACTCTTTGCGTAAGGGAACGACGGCTGCGCAGCGCTCGGATCGACTTCGCCGCTCCACTCACGGCGATAACGTACCAGCTATCACGAGAGTTTGGCACTCAGGCGGCTTCGCCACAATGATGGCGTTGCCGTGACTCGACATCGCATTCCTACTTGGTTATACTCAACGGCAATGAAGACGGCAGTCTCGATTCCCGACGATGTGTTCAACGAGGCCGAGAGCTTGGCCCGGCGGACGAACGTCAGTCGCAGCGAGCTGTATGCAAACGCGCTACGGGCGTTGCTGGCGCAGGACAGCGAGATCACGAAACGGCTCGATCGGGTTCACAGAACGGCGAACCGCGATCCGGCTCTCGCTGCGGCCGCCCGACGGACGTTCGCCAAGACGGAGTGGTGATTCGCAGGGGCTCAGTCTGGTGGGTCGATCTGGGTGAGCCGAGAGGCTCAGAACCTGGCCTGGTCAGGCCTGCGGTCGTGATCTCAGCCGACACGTACAACCGCAGTGCGATCGCTACGGTCGTGGTGGTCGTGCTGACATCGAACCTTCGACTCGGCGCCGCGCCCGGGAATGTCGTTTTGGCCAAGGGTACCGCAGGCTTGCCAAGAACGTCAGTGGTCAACGTGACGCAGATTGCGACCGTCGACAAGTCCAGCCTGATGGAGCCGATAGGTGAGCTTGACGATGACACGATGGCCACGATCTCTCGGGGCTTGCGGCGCTCCATGACCCTATAGGGAAGTTCCTATGGCTTGGAGCCGACGCACGAACATTTCTAGAAATACTTTCTTAAATTGTCTTCTGTGGAAGTTTTCTGTCACACCCCCCTATTAAATTGGGGGTATGCAAGATCAGATCGATCTAAGTGAACTCGGGTTGGACGGTAAGATCCAATTCGCTGACCATCTCCGGGCCGCTGTCGCCGCTATCCACCGG
>JANYDT010000021.1 GCA_025359845.1 Acidimicrobiia bacterium | reverse complement strand
CCGGTGGGTTGTTCGGGGGGCCGCCGTGAAGTTGCCACCCTTCTGGAATGTCGACGATCTCTCGCAGAAAGTGATCGATGGCGGCGGGGTCGGGGCTGACGATCTTGACGTGGTTGATGCGGTCCATGAGTTGTCCTTCAGTGTTGCGTTGATGGATCGGAGGCCGCCGAGGCGAGGAGCGCGGCGGCAATGGTGATGCTGTCGCTCACGGTGCCAAGGATGGGCAGCGTGTGCTGCACGTGGAAGTCGTGCGCCTCGGCCCACACCCCGGCGATGCAGTCCTGAGCGAAAACAACGTTGAAACCCCGATTGATCGCCTCGATCCCCGCGCCCGGGACGCCCAGGTTGGTCGATACGCCGGTGATGATGACGGTCGTGACGGCGCAATTGCGCAGCATGATCTCGAGCGCCGTTCCGTAAAATGGCGTGACTCCGGTGAGTCGGGCAACTTCGAAATCCGAAGCGTGCCCCGCTAACGGTTCGACCAACTCAACCTCGGGCGTTCCGGCTAACATTGAGCGGCGCTTATAGTTCGCGCCGAGCAGGGGGGCGTTGCGGCCGCTGCCCGCGAAGTCGGGGCGGTGCACGAGCAGATTGTGGAACACGGGGACGCCTACCGATCGGCACAGGGTGGCCAATATTGCGATCTTGGCGATGATGGCGCGCTGTGCGGCCTGTTCTGACAGCCCCGCCCTGCCCGCCAACTCCGGTTCGACAACGCCGCGCTGGCATTCGAGGGTGAGCAGGGCGGGGCGTTGCCCACGTTCGAGACCGCGCATGACTTTGCAAACTAGGTGAACTCGATGGAGGTTTTCAATCGGCTCTGACGGACAAAACTAGACTGCGCTGGTTACCACCGCTGACCAAAGGACTTGACATGCCCCTGCCCATCTCGGAAGACCATCGCGCCCTCGCCGGCGTGGCCCGATCGTTCCTGCAAGGCAAGGACGCGCTGGGGTCGGCGCGCGCCGCCTTGAACTCCGAGACCGAGCTGCTGGCTCCTTTCTGGGCCGAGATGTGTGCACTGGGATGGGCCGGTCTTCACGTGCCCGAACAGTACGGGGGCCAGGGTTACGGTCTCGAAGAGCTGACCATCGTTCTCGAAGAACTTGGCCGCGTCGTGGCCCCGGCACCGCTTCTGGCCACGACACTGGCCTCCGCGGTGCTCGTCCGGGGCGCCTCCGAAGTTGCCAAAAAGGAGTTCGTGCCCGGACTGGCCGATGGGTCGTTGATCGGCGCAGTCGGTCTCGGGGGCGGACTGACCCGTGATGCGAGCGGCAAGGTCTCCGGTGATGCCGGCATGGTGCTCGGGGGCGGCTTGGCTCAAGTGTTGGTGTTGAAGGTGGGAGATGATCTGGTGGTCGTCGAGCGCAGCGCGGCGGGAGTGGCCGTTGGGGCTACGAGATCACTTGATCCGACGGTGCGCTTCGCCGCGGTCACCTGCGCCGCGGTCGCCGTCGCGCCCGAGCGGATCATTGCCGGCGGTGCCACGCTGGCTCGTCGGCTGGCCCGGGTGCTCGTCTCGGCCGAGGCCGTGGGCGGCGCGGCCGCTTGCCTCGATATGGCCCTTGCGTATGCCAAAGTGCGCGTGCAGTTCGGACGCACCATCGCCACCTTCCAAGCTGTCAAGCACCACGCCGCTGATATGTTGGTTCACGCCGAATTGGCCACCGCCGCAACCTGGGATGCGGCCCGCCACCTCGACGGCGACGCCGCGCAAGGCGACCTCGCGGCAGCGACTGCGGCCGCGCTGGCCCTTCCCGCGTACCGGTTCTGTGCGCAGAAAAACATCCAGCTGCACGGCGGGATCGGATTCACGTGGGAGCACGACGCTCACCTGTACTTGCGCCGCGCTCAGGCCCTGTCGTCGGCGTACGGCACGGCGAGGGAAGCCGAGACCGAAGTTCAACGGCTCGTCAGCTCCGGTCTCGAGCGGGAGTTCACCCTCGATCTCCCGGCGGAGGCAGAGGCCTTCCGCCCTGCCGCTCGCGAGGCGGCCGCCCGTTGGCGCCAGTTGCCTGAGGATGCCCGCCGCGACCACCTGGTCGAGTCCGGCTATCTCATGCCCCACTGGCCGCCCCCCTACGGTCGGGCCGCGTCGGCGGTCGAACAACTGGTGATCGAGGAGGAGTTCGAGGGCGTCACGATGCCCCAGATGGGTATCACCGGCTGGGTGAGCCTGACCATCACCCAACACGGCACCCAAGAACAACGCGATCGATGGACCGACGCGGCGTTGCGGGGCAAAGACAACTGGTGTCAGCTGTTCAGCGAGCCTGACGCCGGTTCTGACGCGGCGGCGATCAAGACCCGCGGGGTCAGGGTGGACGGCGGATGGTTGGTCACCGGTCAGAAGGTGTGGACGAGTGGTGCGCAGAATTCGAGCAAGGGGTTCGCCACGGTGCGCACCGACTTCGACGGGCCCAAGCACGCGGGTGTCACCATGATGGTTATCGAGATGCATGGCCCTGGCGTGGAGGTGCGGCCGCTGCGCGAGATCACAGGCGAGTCAATGTTCAATGAAGTGTTTTTCAACGACGTTTTCGTGCCCGATGACGATGTCGTCGGACCGGTCGGTCAAGGATGGGCAGTGGCCCGAGCCACGCTCGGTAACGAGCGCGTGTCGATCGGGGCCGGATCGCGTCATGGGGTCGGGGCCACCGAATTGTTTCCGCTCGCGGCCGAATGCCACGTCGACGATTCCGGCGTCCTTCGCAAGGTCGCGGCGCTGGTGGCCGAGGAGCATGCGATGCGCCTGCTCAATCTGCGTAGTGCGATGCGGGCCGTGGCGGGAGGGGCGCCCGGACCGGAGGGCAACCTCACCAAGCTGCTCTCGGCCGAGCACGCCCAACGCGTGACCGAACTGGCGATGGACATTACGGCGGTCGGCGCCGTGAGCGGCGGTCAGTCTCGGATCACCTTCAACTACCTCTTCGACCGCTGCCTTTCGATCGCCGGCGGCACGTCGGAGATCGCTCGCAACCAGATCGCCGAGCGTATTCTCGGGTTACCTCGCGATCCGCTCGCCAAGTAAACTCGCGCCGAGCGCTCCTCAAGTTCCTCGGCAACCCGCAAGCAATCCAAGCAATCAAAACAAGGAGAAGGTCATGCAAGCCGACGATCTCATTCTGGTAAGTGTCGACGACCACGTGGTCGAGCCCCCTTCCATGGCCGACTTCTTCCGGTCTCATGTGCCTGCCGTCTACCGCGACCGTGTGCCTCACGTGATTCGCCGCGCCGACGGCACCGACGCGTGGCTCATCGAGGGTAAAGAGATTTCGACGTTCGGGTTGAACGCCGTGCAGGGCCGCCCCCCTGAAGACTGGGGCCGCGACCCGTCCAACTTCGATGAAGTGCGGCCCGGCACTTACGACGTGCACGAGCGGGTCCGTGACATGAATGCGAACGGCGTACTGGCGTCGCTCAACTTCCCTTCCTGGCCGGGTTTGGGGGGCCAGTTCTTCGCTCAGAACGACGATCACGGGTACGTGGAGGCGATGGTTCGGGCCTACAACGATTGGCATATCCATGAATGGTGCGGTGCCTATCCGGGGCGGTTCATTCCGCTCGGCATCAGCGGGTTCACGTTGGGTGGCGAGTGGATGGCCGGTGAGATCCGGCGGTTGGCGGCATTGGGCTGTCACGCGGTGTCGTTCCACGCCGACGCCCATCGCTTCGCGAAGTTCGATATCCACGGCCCGGAATGGGATCCGGCGTGGCAGGCGTGTGAAGAGACCGGCACCGTCATGGTGTTTCATTTCGGGAGTATGCCCAACTTCATGCCCCGGTCTCCTTTCGATGTCATTCCCCATTCGATGCCCTTTCAGACCGCGATCTTCGCCGCCGAACTTCTGTGGTCACCCGTGTTGCGGAAGTTTCCCAATGTTCGGGTTTCTCTGGCCGAAGGCGGGATTGGATGGGTGCCGTATTTTCTGGAAAAGGCCGACTTCGTATACGACCATCACCGAGCGTGGACCCATGCCGATTTCGGAGATCTTCTGCCCAGTCAGGTGTTTCGGCGCAACGTGTTGACGTGTTTCATTGATGACGAGACGGGTCTGCGTAACCGCGACCACATCGGAGTCGACACCATCGCGTGGGAGTGCGACTACCCGCATTCTGATGCAACGTGGCCCAACTCTCCGGAGGTGGTGATCAAGTCGATGGTGGCCGCTGGGGTCTCCGACGTCGAGATCGACAAGGTGACCTGGCAGAATGCTTGTCGTTGGTACTCCTTCGATCCGTTCGAGCATCGGACGCGGGCACAGTGCACGGTTGGCGCGTTACGGGCGCACGCCCACGACGTCGTTACCACTCCGCGGGATTATGGTTCCGAACGCCACGGGCAAGAAATGGAGCACAACGCCGGACGGTTCCTGGGGCAAACCAGCGCGTAGCTCTTTGCCTGGTCGATCTCGAACCCCTCAGAGGGTGAAGACCAACAAACGGTGTCTGGCGCCCGGGTACCGCGGCCCCTACGCTGCGGCCCGATGAGCGACTCCGCCGTGCGTTGGATCAAGGACAACGATTTCGACCCGAGGCACCAGTTTTGGACTCGGGCCAATGTGAGTGAGGTACTGCCGGACCCACCGACCCCACTCGGATGGGATCTCGTGTGGGAAGGCGCCGCGGTCGCCGGGTGGCGGGACCTTTTTGTCAAACGGTGCGGAATGGCCGAAGAAGAGGTTAGTGATTTCCGGTGCGAAGCGGTGGGCATATTTGGGGGGTATGCCTATCTCGGGGCTTCTATTTTTCGAGTGTGGGCCGGTCGTACTCCCGGCATGACTCCTACGACCATCGACGACGTGTACTTCGGTGATCACCCCGATGTGCCGCCGTATGTGCAGGAGCCGTGGCACGTCAGGGAGGCAACCACCGAAAAAATGACCCAGTACATGGGTTGGGCGACCGGCTCCATGAACCAAGACGAACTGGAAGCCGATCGGGAACTGTCGCTGGAGATCCAAGCGTCCCGACCCGACTATAATGAAATGTCAGATGTCGATCTATTCGTGTATATAGTAAATATGCGGCCAGTAATTCGGCGCATGTTCGATCAGCATATCAACCAATCGTTGGCCGCCTCGATCGGACCCGGCGTGCTCGGCCAAGTGACCGCCGCCGTGGGCCGACCGGCCGATGCGATGCGCTTGATGGTGGGATTCGGTACCGTTGACTCCGCGTTGCCCTCCTACGCCATGTGGGAATTGTCTCGCCAAGTCCGCTCGTCTACCGCGCTCAAAGGCCTTTTCGAAGCAGGACCGAAGGGTCCGGACGCGCGTTTGCGGGGCTCCTCCGAGGCCGACGCGAAGATGTTCATCATCGAATTTGACGGATTTCTGAAGGAGTTCGGGTCGCGGGGCAAGAATGAATGGGATATCGCCGCCCCGACGTGGGAAGTGAACCCTGACCCGGCTCTTGCCGCCATCGATCGAATGCGTCTGGCCGACGACTCGGCAGCGCCGCATGCGGAGAACGCCAAGCGCGAGGCCGAGCGCCTCAGGGTCTCGCAGGAGATCCGCGCGGTCCTGCTCGGCAACGACGAAGCTTTGGGTGGTTTGGAGTTGGGTCTGCGGGCCTCCGCTGCGTTCATTCCCGGACGGGAACGCTCCAAAACCACTATCATTCGCGTTGTTCAGGAAGTTCGCATGGCCGTATTGGAATTGGGTCGTCGGGCCGTGTCCCGAGGCGATATCGCCGAAGTCGACGACATATTCATGCTGTTCGTTGATGAACTCGAGCAGCTCACGCAGGGCAAACTCGAAGGAGCGCAAGGCTTCATCCCGGCTCGCCGCGACTATCGTCGTCACCTGCAGTCGCTCGAGCCGCCCTTCATCCTCACCGGACATCCGAAGCCCAATTCGACTTGGCCGGAGCGCGGTGCCACGCCGGTAACCAAGCTGGGTGTGGGCGAATCGATCCGGGGCGGCGCGGGATGTCCGGGCCAGGCGGTGGGCCGGGCTCGTGTCGTACTCGACCCGTCCGACCCGACCGCTCTCGAACCGGGCGACATACTCATCGCGCCGATGACCGACCCGTCCTGGACGCCGTTATTCGTGACGGCCGCCGCCGTCGTCGCCGATGTCGGCGCGGCCCTGAGCCACGCCATCATCGTGAGCCGTGAACTCGGCATTCCGTGCGTACCCTCGGCCATCGACGCCACCAAACGCATTCCCCACGGCGCCCTCATCGAGGTGGACGGTGACGCCGGAACCGTGACGGTCTTGTCGCTGGCGTGAGGTGGATCGGCCCGCGGTGGTAACCTTGTTAGCCATTACGCGTTCGTAGCTCAACGGATAGAGCACCTGACTTCGGATCAGGCGGTTGGGGGTTCGAATCCCTCCGGACGCGCCAAGTAAATACGCAGTTCAGAACGGGTGGAAGATTTCGGACTGGCGGACCAAACCCGGTTTGAGAACATGATTGAGAACATCCCGTCGAAAATCGTGTTCTCAGGAGTGAATCGTGCCCAAACTTGATGGCGTCTACCGAGATGTTGGCGTCGTTGGTATTTCAAGGTGCGTGTGGGCCGGGACGCGCTCACCGGCAAGTGGCAGCAAGTACCCGCCGCGGTTTCGCAACCTCGTCCGCTCAGAACCGAGTTGTTCGCTCGTCTGCGGGCCTTCCGTGCAAATGTGGATCTACCGATTTCCGAAGAGAGTCATTCGCGCGACCGAACAAAATGTGGAAGGCTGAACTCGGTGCGCAAAGCCGGCAGCTTCGAGCAGCGTTGTCGTCGAGTTGTGCTCGCTGTCGGCCTGATCGGCGCCCCGTTGGCCGTCGCAACATCTGGCTCGACGGTGTACCAAAGCGTGCGAGAACTCGGTTCCCATTTCGTTATGAGAGACCTGGCAGCCCCGTTACGCCAATGCTGTGCTGCCTACACCGCCAGCCCGCAATTGGGTGGCGACGGCGACGCGGGCACGATGCGCCAACCGGTCGTCGATCTGTTCGTTCCGTTGAGCGACGTCAACGCGCAACGCGCCCGACGGACCCAAGCCCAAGTCGACGGCGCGTTTCAGGTTGCATGCACACGACACGCCCGTGACCCCCGCGCCTTCGTCGAGTTCCTCCAGCAGTCGCTGCAGATCAGTCGCGCGACATTGCTTGGCCAGATCAAGACGGCATGCACCGATGTCGCCGACCGAATACGCCTGGAGTCCCGGTATCCAGGGATGTACGGTCACCCAGGCGTCGAGACCCTCGAGATCGCCACCACCGCGGCACTCGACGAGCGGGCCGTACGAACTGGCATCACGCGGATCTGCAACGCGGTCGGCCGCCCGATCACGCTGCCACCGCCACACCACGGCAGGTAGCACGACCCCGCATCGGCGACTGCCGGTCAGCGATCAGCCATGCGAGTCGGTCGGCTCGTCCCTGCCGTTCGTCCCGATCTAGCGCCTGCGCAGGATCAGGTCTGGGCGTGTGACGGGGGCGCCGTCTACTCCTCGGCTTGAAGAACACGGCCACGACCCCGACCCCTGATTCAGCGGTGTTCGCGGCGCGATCCACATCTGAGGTGTACGAGGCTGTTGCCCGCGGGGCTATGGCCGTTTGCTGCCCGCGCTTCCGATTCGGTGATGAGAGCGGATTGTTGAGGCGCGTGTCGGGTCGATTGCGTTGTAGCCGCAGAGTCCTGCTCGGCTGGCTCATGCGAGCGCTCTTGCGAGTTCGACTGCCGAGGACGTCTTGCCCGGGCGTGGGGACCCGTGGACTTGTCGTCGGACGGAATAACGCAACGTTGGCATTGCGGGCGATGGTCAGAACCGTAGCGGTGTCGCCGCTGGAGCCGAGACGGAGATCTGGATGCCGTCGCTCCACCAATTGACCGACGTAGATCCGAGCGTATTCTGAAGTCGAGGACGGGGTCGGTTCGGCAGCGGCGTGTACCAAACTCGGCTCGCCCTGCACCGAGTCACAACACGGCGCAGCGCGGTTGGGCTTACTTGCGCGCTCACATCGACCGCTTTCGCGTGGGTCCAGGCGCTGACCAGCGGGAAAGGTTTCGAGACGGAGAGTGGCTCGTGCCGTCAGAACTATCTGGTCCTCAAGCGGCGGCGACCCGCGCCAGCACCGCTGCCCGCCTGGGGTCGTCCGGGGGAAGTCGCACGAAGTGCACCTGACCATCGTCGTCGACCTGTTCGATGCGAACGACTTGCCAGAACCGGTCCGTCCCCGCCACCATTACTGCGCCGGGCACCACTCTTTGGGGCTCGGCTGCATCACGTAATAGCGACCACCACCGGCCCTGGTCGTCCTCAGCGTTCAGGTCAGCTCGTAGATCGATCGTTGGCATGTCAACCTCCGGGTCGGTGATAGGGGTTCGGGACAACCCGATGCACGGTGCCAAGCATACGAGCCATCAACTCATCTCGATCGACGTGGACTACTTCGTAGTGGGGACGCTGGCCGGTGTCCCACAGCTCCAGTCCCGAGTCTTCGAGGTCGCCGGCGGTGAACAGCGCCAGCCAGGCAACCGCAGCGAACCGCGACGCCGCGATGTCGATCCAAGACGCATCAGCTGTCTCGGCGAACACGGAGATGCCGAAGAAGCCGTAGACATCGCAGTTCCGCTGCGCCGCTTCGGCCAGGCCGTCCGGCTCGATCAAGTCACCTCGAATAATCACCGCTCAGACGACAATGGGGGATCGCCCCGACGAGCGCGATGCTTGGCCACTCAACCATCCTGCCATACCTATACCTACGAAGTCGCGTCGACCGGGTCTTCGTCGACACCAACGAACTGTTCCCGTTCACGGTGATGGACCTCATCCTCAGCTTGGCCGAGG
>JANYDT010000065.1 GCA_025359845.1 Acidimicrobiia bacterium | reverse complement strand
CCTCCATCAGCACATGGCCGACCACAGCACCATCAACCACGGACGGGCCAATCTCGGACATGGTCGCCATGGCGTGGAAGTCGAGCCGGGGTCACGACTGGCGAAGGCCATCGGAGGGGCCTCGGAGGTGAACGCGGCGTGGAGCTTCCACCACCAATCCATCGACAGTCTGGCTCCAGGGTTGGTGGTGACGGGACGCTCGGAGGACGGCATCATCGAGGCCGTCGAACCGTTGAGTTCAGCCGGCTGGTGTGTGGCCGTGCAATGGCATCCCGAGCGGACGGCCCACGACGACCCGCAGCAGCAAGCCCTCTTTGCCGCGTTGGTGGGAGCGACCACCAACTCGCCCCGGTAACAGGTAGTTGCTTCAGTTCCCGGGACAGGGAACACCAACCCCTATCGAGAACCGCTTAATCTGGCGACCCTTTCGAACTTCAAGATCGATGCACGATTCCTTCTCCACGTAATACCCGCCAGGGAACGCTAACCACTGCCTGCCGTCTCGTGCAGGGCAGCGAGGAACCCTCACAACGACGCCGAGAACGGCAGGTCGCCAACCCCATGCGATGCGCGCATGGTCACGGGACCGTGGCCTCAAACGGATCTCCATTACGTCGCCATCAGGCCGGACCACAAGTCCCGTCTTTGCAAAAAGACGCGCCGCCGGCTCGTTAAACTCTGACCGAGTCGGCGCCAAGACCTGATCCAATTGCAGCGCCACAGCACCTAACAATACTTCAAAGCCATCAACCCTTCGAACCGGAGGAAGGATCGCAAAGGATTCGCGACAGTTTAAAGTCAGACACCAGACACTGTCGTCGGGCTTGATGACACAGCGTTTACCGATACCGCCGGCACGGATGCCACCATAGCCATCGTGAACGGGAGCGCAAGCCGAGACGAATTCATACTTCGAACTCTCATTCATTCCTTTCTCTAAATACGTGAGGCGATGGTTGCGAACCCGAGCTGTCATTCGCGGTTTTTAGGAGGGGCAGGACCTCGGATTCAATGAGGCGAAGACTCTCCCAGGCCAACTCCGGCGGGAGTCCACCCATCAGTGGATGGAGCATGAGCAGGGCGGCCGGTCCCTTGCTCGTCAGCTCGGCTGCGCAAACCTCGGGCGTGACGACTTTGTACAGACCCATGGCCCGCAGCGTGGCCGCGTCTTCGATGGGCGCGTACCCCGTCACGGTGCCCGACTCCGCCGCCCACCGGCCGTAGGCGTTCATCTCGTAGAGCGCGTGCGGCGCGATCTGTTTCCAGGCGGCGTCAGGGTCGCGCGCCACGTGAAGAAACATCGGGACACTGGGAGGAGCCGGTCCTGGATCGGGTTTTCCCAATATCCGCAACTCCGTCCGGTAGGGCTCCCAAAGGTCGGCCGTGGACGGGAGGAAGCCGTCGGCGATAAGCGCGGCGCGGCGGGCGGCGGCGGGCGAGCTACCGCCCAGCATGATCGGTGGGCCGTTAGGTTGGCTCGGACGGGGCGTCACCGTGACCTGACGACCGCGGTAAACGAACGGCGCGCCCGTCCAGGCCGCTCGTAGCACCGCCACCATTTCGGTCACCGCTTTGGCGCGATCACTCAGAGCCCGTCCGAACATCGCGAACTCGGCCGGGACGTAACCGTTGGCGATCACCACCCCGAGTCGACCGTGACTCAAGAGGTCGACCACAGCGCCATCTTCGGCCACTCGCAGCGGATCGTGGAATGGTGCGATCAGCGCGCCCAGTTGGATACGTATCGTCTTCGTGCGGGCCGCGACGGCGGCCGCGAACGGAAACAAGGACGGGAGGTAGCCGTCGTCAACCCCGTGGTGCTCGCTGAGCGTGACCGCGGCGAAACCCATCCGGTCGGCCCACTCGATCTGATCGAGGGCGGCATCGTATCGGTCCTGCATGGACGTGCCCGCAAACTCGGGGTTGCGCAGGTCGTACCGGATGGCGAGGGTGACCATTCAGCTACTCCTGCCGGCCTTCGCGCCCACGGTGGTCGTGCGCCCCGTCGACGACCCCTCTAGGACGGCCGCCCCCGTCGACGACCCACCCACGACGGCCGCCCCCGTCGACGACCCACCCACGGCCACTGCCTGGACGGCGAGGACAGCACCGAGGCGGGCCAGCCAGGCGCTGGCTCCGCCCATGGCCATCTCGATCTGCTTGCCCCACAAGAAGTACCGATGCGATGGATACTCGACGTCGGCGCCCATACCACCGTGCACATGCTGCGCTCCGTGGATGGCCCGGTGCCCGCCCTCGGCGGACCACCACTTCGCCACCATGACCTCGCTGGTGGCGTCGAGCCGGTTGGCGATGCGCCAGGCCGCGGCTTGCATGGTGACTCGCATGGCCTCGGTGTTGATGTAGTTGTCGGCGAGGCGATGAGAGACGCCCTGGAACGTCGACAGCGGTTTGCCGAACTGGTTGCGAGTCGAGGTGTAAGCCGCCGCCAGGGCCGTCACTTCCTCGACGATCCCGACTTGCTGCGCGGCCAGCATGACGATCGTGGCGTAGACCAGATAAGTCAGGGCGGCGCCATCCGATGCCGAGGCTGCGGGAAAACCGATGAGCGAGTCGACCCCGACCGATACCGACTCGAACGTCAGCGTGCTGAGAATCTGTCGGTTGGTCGAAACGGCCGTCGTGGCCGAAAGCCCGGGTGCGCCCTGAGCCACGATGAACACGCCGAGGGCGCCGTCGGACAAATACGCCGGCACAAGGATCGCGTCAGCCACATGCGCGGCGGCCACCGCCGGCTTGACTCCTGTCAATACCCACCCGGCTCCGGCCCCGCCCGCAGCGCCGGCGGGCAACGCCACGACCGACGACGTGAACGGATCGTTTCCGCCAGCTTCGTCCAACGCGGTAGCCAATATCACGGCTCCCGACGCGACGCCGGGCAGCCACTTCGCCTGTTGCGCGTCGGTCCCATACGCGGCCAATGTCAGGGCTCCTGCCACTGTCGAACACAGCGGGATGGGCGCCACCCGCCGCCCTTGCTGTTCCAGCACCAGGCACGCCTCGATGACCCCGAACCCGCTCCCACCATGGGCTTCGGGCACGACAAGGGCGAGAAGACCGGCGTCCGCAAGGGCCTTCCAGAGGTAGTGATCGACGCGGTCGTTGGTGGCCTCGACGGCTTTCACGCGGTCGGTGGTAGCCATACCGGCGAACAGTTGGGCGGCAAGATCGCGAGCTGCGATCTGCGCTTCGGACAACGTGAAGTCCATGGGCCTCCTCACCGAGCCGATCGGGCCATCTTGAGGCCGACGCTGGCCACGATGTCGCGTTGAACCTCGTTGACCCCCCCGCCGAAAGTATTGATCTGCGCCAATCGTCCCATCCGCTCCAGCTGTCCTTCGATCACCGCTCCCTTCGACCCCGGCGACAGCAGTCCGGCGGCTCCCACCACCCCGAGCAGAAGCCGGTACACCTCGACCACGCCTTCGGTCCCGAAGGTTTTTACGGCCGACGAGTCAGCCGGACTGAGAGTACCGCCGGCCACGTCGAGGGCCATGCGCCAATTCAAGAGCCGTAACCCTTCGAGGATGGTATGGCTGCGGGCGATGTCGGCCTGCACCCACCCGATGTCGATCACCCGGCCCCCTCCCGTCGCGGGCTCGGCCGCAGCCCACGCGACGATCTCGTCGAAAATCCGAAAGGTGCGCCCAGCCAACGCCGCGAGCCCGACCCGCTCATGATTGAGTTGCGTCGTGATCATGCGCCATCCGCTGTTGATCTCGCCCACAAGACTGTCTTTGGGCACGCGCACGTCGGTGTAGAACGTGGCCGTCGTCATGATGCCTCCGACCGTGACGATCGGTGTCCACGAGAAACCGGGCGAATCGGTCGCCACCATGATGATCGAGATGCCCTTGTGCTTGGCGACGTCGGGGTCGGTCCGACACGCCAACCACACGTAGTCGGCTTGGTTGGCGCCGCTCGTGAAGATCTTGGCGCCGTTGATGACCCACTCCTCACCGTCGAGGACGGCCCGCGTGCGCAGCGAGGCTAGGTCGGTGCCCGACTCGGGCTCGGTGTAGCCAATGGCGAAGTTCATCTCGCCGGCGAGCATCGCTGGCAGGAATCGCCGCTTCTGGGCCTCCGAGCCGAACGCCATAAGAGTGGGACCCACCGTGTTCACCGTGACGAACGGGAATGGCGCGTCGGCCCGTTGGATCTCGTCGAAAAAAATGAACTGATCGGTGGCCGGGCGCCCCTGCCCGCCGTACTCCTTGGGCCAGCCGAGACCAAGCCAGCCGTCGGCCCCGATCTGGCGCACGATGGGTCGAAACATCTTGCTGCCCTCCCCCGGCTCACCCAGCGCCAGGCGCACCTCGGGGGTGAGGAGACGGGCGAAGTACTCTCGCAGTTCCTTGCGCAACGCGAGCTGTTCAGGGGTTTCGGCGAGGAACACGACCCGTCAGACTAGGGCGTCGGGGCCCGAGAAACGAAGGTCACGCCCCGTAGATCGGACGGGTGAGCATGGTCATAAAGTCCACTTGTTCGGTCCCGATGGTCCGCACGCAGGGTCACGAGCGTAACCCGTACGAGGTCACGGATCTGGTGCACCGATCGCCCGTCGGGTACGGTGCCCATCGTGCTCACGCGATTGGAGGTTGACGGCTTCAAGAATCTCGAAGGATTCGCCGAGTTCGGCGCTTTCACCTGCATTATTGGTACGAACGGCGTCGCGTCGGAAAGTCGAATATATTCGACGCTATCGAATTCCTGGCCCGAATTGCCGACGGCGGTCTGATGGACGCAGCACGCCAGATTCGATCGACTCGGGAAGACGCGGCTGGGGAACCTCAGCATCTCTTCCGCGATGGGCAGCCCGAAAGCGGTCCAATGCGGTTTTGTGTCGAAACGATCGTACCGGGTCTCGTCGAGGACGACTTCGGTGTTTCCGTTAAACCGGCGATCACGTTCCTGCGTTACGAAGTGGTTATCGATTTCGAATCGGCGAGCGCTCCCCAGCGCCATGGTCGATTGGTCGTACGGAGTGAAAAGCTGGATCACATCAACCGTGGTCAAGCCCGAACGCATATTCGTTTTCCGCACAGCAAGGCTTTTCGGGACCATATCGTTACCGGTCGGCGCAGCGGTGGTGCTTTTATCTCGACTCAGGATGGGGCGATTACCGTTCACCAGGACGGCGGTAGCCGCGGACGACCAAAACGCGCCCTGCCGGCCAACGCAAACACGACGGTCGTCAGCACGATCAACAGCGCTGACGACCCAACAATTCTCGCTTTGCGGCGGGAAATGCAGAGTTGGCGCAGGCTCGCCCTCGAACCCACCGCAATGCGGGCAGCCGATCGATTCGTGGATCCCGTAAATTTGACCTCTGACGGTGGCCACCTGGCGGCCTCACTCCATCGCATCGCCATGACCCCAAATTCGGACGGGTTTATTGAGCCCGAGAACGTCTATGCACGGGTGGCAAGTCGACTCGCAGGATTGTCCGGAATCGGCGTCATGGCGCTTCGAGTCGACGAGGACGATTCACGGCAAATGCTAACCCTCGTAATCTCCGATCGGAACGGCAACGAGTTCCCAGCTCGGTCGCTTTCGGAAGGTACCCTCCGGTACCTCGCTCTTTGCGTCATGCTCGAGGACTTCGGCGTCACGGGGCTCGTCTGTATGGAAGAACCCGAGAACGGAATACACCCTGGCAGCCTGCACGAGATCGTCAGTCTTATTCGAGACATTGCTGTCGATCCGATGGATGTCCCCGGCCCGGACAACCCGCTCCGTCAGGTCATCGTCAACACCCATTCACCTGCCGTTGTGCAACTCGTGCAGCCCGACGAGATCCTTTACGCAACTGAGCAACCTGGGCGACCACCCACGCGCAAGCGAAGCCTTTGCGCCGAAGGATTACGCAGCACGTGGCGAAACGGCGAGAATGGAGTTTTGAAGATCGGACTGATCGACTACCTCACTCCTCCGCCGGGGGCGCAGCTTCGGCTCTTCGATGACGTTGCATGACTCTGCGAGGCGTGTTCATCGCCGACGGATCGACCGATCTGCCGCTCGCTGAGCACTTGCAGGACCTCTGCAACGAGCGCGGCGTTGATGTACGCGTCGACACCCCCGACCCCATGCGCTTCGGCGCATCGTCAAGGGGTGTAGCCGATCGCCTGGGCGCGCTACTGCGCACCGGCGACCGCATCGAAGTAGCCTTTGTGCACCGCGATGCCGAGGCGCAAACGTCGGCCAGCCGGCGAACCGAGATCGAGGCCGCCGCCGCTCGCGTAGTCGGATTCACCTCGAGGGTTGTCCCCGTGGTTCCTGTCCGGATGACCGAAGCATGGTTGCTTCTTGACGAGGCTGCAGTAAGGCGCGTCGACGGCCGCCCCGACGGCCGGCAACCGCTGGAGCTACCGGGTTGGAAGCAGGCCGAGACCATCGCGAATCCGAAGGAGATGCTGAAGAACGCACTGCTCGCGGCCAGTGGTGGGACGGGTCGTCGCCGGAAGCAATTTGTCAGGGACTTCGATCGGCACCGCGATATCTTGCTGCGAACATCGATCGGTTTGCCGCCAACCTTTAGCTTGCCGGGTCACCCCTCGCGCGCAACGTTCGAAGTCACTCCTCGCGCGTTTCCGACGACGATCATGACGTACTCCTTGTGGAAATTCACGGACCACTGGTTGCTGGCGTTGGGTCGGTCGACGAAACCGGATCGGTATGGACTCCGAGGTAACTGGCTTCTAACAGGTGTCCGTCGGCCAGCACGGCAGCCGGCGTGCCCGACATGACGAGCTCTCCATGATTGAGCACGTAGCACCGGTCGGCCACGCCGAGCGCCGCCTGCACGTGTTGTTCCACCAACAGGACCGCCATGTTTCGGTCGTCGGCGATCTGGCGCACGACCGGAAGAAGACGTTCGACGATGATGGGGGCAAGGCCCAGGCTCATCTCGTCGATCATCAGCACTTGGGGGTCCGACAGCAGCGCACAGGCCACTGCGAGCATCTGCTGTTCACCCCCGGAGAGCAATCCGCTCTTGCGGGGCTGCAGGTTCTCCAGCGCCGGAAAGTAGCCCAGCACCTGATCCACGGTAACGGTGCTGGCGCGGTGGCAGTGGAGGCGCATGTTCTCCGCCACGCTGAGTTGGAAGAAAAGGCCCCGGTCTTCGGGCACGAGGGCGACACCGCGGCGGGCCACCATGTGGGCGCTGGTGCCGCGTATCGATCGCCCGAGGACTCTGACGTCGCCCCCGATGATCGGAAGCGCACCGGCGATCGTCCACAGTGTGGTGCTCTTGCCGGCGCCATTCGGGCCGAGGAGGGCCACCAATTCACCCCGTTCGACGTGGAGGTCGAGACCTCGGACGGACGGGATGCCGACATGCCCGGCCACCAAGGCGTCCACCTCGATGGCGCTCAACCGATCACCGCCGGGGCCGCGATGGGCGACGTACCCGAGGATGACGCCGCGCCGCGGGGTACATCGACCGCCGAACTCCCCAGGTACGCCTCCACGACACGCGGATTTACTCGGATCTGGGCCGGCGTGCCCTCCGCTATCAGCGCGCCGAATTCCAGCACATAAATATAGTCGCACACGTCGAGCACAAGGCTCATGTCGTGGTCGATCAAGAGCACGGCGATGTCATGGTCGACGATATCGTGGAGACGCCGCCCCAGCGTTTCGCTCTCCGCCGTGTCGAGACCGGCCGCCGGTTCGTCGAGCAGTACCACCTTGGGCCGGGTGGCGAGCGCCCGGGCCACACCGAGCAGCTTCTGCTGCCCGAGCGACAACATCGCCGGCTTGCGACCAGCCTGCGAAGTGAGCCCAACCAGGTCGAGCGCCCAATCGACACTGTTCGTATCGCCGACCCGGGTCGGGCGGATCAGATCGGCTACGACGGCGCGCAACGTGGCCGTTTCTGACGCAACCAATGCGTTGTCGCGGACGGTGAGATCAGTGAACAGTTCCATCGCCTGCCACGTTCGAGCCAGCCCCAGCCGCGCCCGGTCGTGGGCCGCCATCGCGTTGAGGGTCCGCCCACTGAATTGCACCGATCCACGCGACGCGACGAACCCGGTCAGCGCGTCGATGAACGTTGTCTTCCCGGCCCCATTCGGTCCTATGAGGCCGACAATCTGGCCAGACATCACCTTGATCGAAACGCCATCCAGGGCGACAAGGCCGCCGTAGGCGACCGACAACTCATCCGTTGCGAGCAGAACCGTCGGCGTTTCGTCGACGCGGGATCGATGTCCGCTCGAACCACTGCCACTTGAAGTCAGAAGAGTGGGTGCCTCGGTCACGCCCTGCGGTAATTCGTCAGCGTGGCGGCGCTTGGCGAAACGCGCCACGAGGGGAGCGAAGTTCTGGCGGGTTGCCCCGGCGATGCCGATCGGGTTGAAGATCGCAGTGAGAATCAGGCTCACCCCACTGATGAGCAGGTACGCGGTACCGAGGTTCTCGAAGAGGCGGTTGAAGATCACATAGGTGATTCCCAATGGCGCGAACGTTCCTGCCACCAACGCGCCGCTGATGGAGGTGATGCCGCCGAGATACGCAAACGCCAGAAAACTCACGCCGACCAGTGCCCCGAACGAGTCCGCGGACAGCTGACCCCGGCTGTATCCGATGAGCGTGCCTCCGAGCCCGGCGAGGCCGGAGGCGATGGCAAATCCGGTGAGCTTGGTCATTGATACGTCGATCCCAAGCGAGGCTGCGGCCCGCTCGTTGGAACGCACGGCAAGGAACCGACGCCCGGTGGAGCCCCGCGCCAGATTGCCCACCGCCACCGACACCGCGACGAGGATTGCCAGCACCATGAGTCCGAACGGCAAGCGGGCGATACTCGAACTGCTCCGCACACTCAAGTCGACGCCGAACACTTTCGGATCGGGGATCAAATTGCCCGACAACTTCGTGAAATTGGGGTTTCGAAACACGAACCGTTCGAGGGCAACGGCCAACGCCAGGGTGACGACCGCGAGCTGAGCGCCCCGGATCCGCAGGGCGGGGAGGCCGGCCACGACACCCAGGATCGTGGCCATCGCCACCGCGATCACGGTGGAAATCGGAAAGGCGATGTGCGCATCGGATGCAAGCTTGGACACCGCGAATCCCGCCGAGCCGGCGAAAGCCGCCTGCGCGAGCGATATCTGTCCGATGAAACCCGTCAGCAACACCAGCGACAACGCAATGACGGCAACGATCATGCTGGTGATCAGACCGAAGCGGTAGCTACCCTTCGTCACGATCAGCAACAACATTCCGACCAACGTGACGGAAATGACGACCTTCGGCCGGTTCCGGGGGATGACGACCTCAGGGAGCGGATCCGCTTCCACTGCGCCGCGGCTCGGCAGCGAGCGGCCGGACACGAACAGGACCGCGATGACGACGAGGAAGGGCAGGGCGTCGCCGAAGCCTGTCCTCGCCCACGTCGGCCACCAGGCCTTGGTTCCGAGCAACGTGGCTTCGGACTGGATCGCGCCCAGCGCCAGGCCGGCGGCGATCACGACACCGATGTAGGTCAGCCTCCCGACCAGTGCACACGCCAGCGCAGGAACGACGATGAGGGTGAACCCAATCGCGTTCAGCCCGGTCGAGGGCGAGGCGAGGATGAAAAGCAGGCCCACAACGGTGGACGAGATGAGCCATGTCGTAGCGGCCAGGAACTGGGGAGAAAAACGCGCCAACGAGGCCGCCCGCTCGTTCTCCGCGGCGGCCCGTGTCGCCAACCCCAACCGTGTGAACCGAAAGTACGCCCACAAAGCGGAACCGAGGAGCACGGTGATGAGCGTGAGCCAGAGCCGGTCGCGAGGGATGGAAATCCCGCTCAATTTGAAGGTGCTTTCGGGAAGGATGGGGTCGACCCGTCTCGGTGTGGCGTCGAAATTCAAGACCACCAAAGCCTGAATCGTGATCATCAGCCCAACCGAGGCCACGACCTTAGCGAGGGCCGGAGCCTTGCGCAGGGGTCGAAACACGAGTAGGTGGGCCAGGATGCCCAGCAATGCCGACGACACCAGCGCCATCACCAGCGCCGGGGCGAAGGCGACGTGGGCGGCGAGGTGGATCTTGTGCGGCACAATCACCACAGGAAACGTCAGATCGCCGTTGCGGCGCATCTCGTCGAAGACATACGCGCTCCACATCCCCATCGCCCCGCCGGCGAAATTGATGATCCCGGTGCCCTTGAAGGTGACGACCAATCCGACCCCGAGGGCGGCGTAGATGGCTCCGGTGCCGAGACCGACAAGCGCGAAGAGGACGTATTGGCTCACTGACGTTTCCTATTGGTCCTGGCTTACTTCACCAGGCTCGAGTAGTCCTGGAACCCCGCAACCGCGGGCTCACGGGTGGGACCGTTAGGCCCGGCCACGACCTTCCAGATAAGAATGTCGGCCCGGCAGTGCGACGTCTCAGTGGGCCACGGCTTCTGTCCGCACTTGAGATCCGCGCCGAGGTGACCGGGGGTCGTCTTGCCGGCATTCATGGCCGCCTTGAATGATGTCGGCGTGATAGGGCCCTTGATCGTCTCCATGATCGACTTCAGTTCAAACATCGACGAATAGGGAGCAGCGGCAAATCCGTTGATGTACTTTTCCTGACCGGCGGCTTTCATCGCAGCGGCGTACACAGCCAGATTCTTTTGGATTCTGGGCGATGCAAACTTCGACTGTTCAAGGTTATAAACGTCACCGGATGTATAGGTGCCGATGGCCTTAGCGCCCACGACAGTGATGTACAGCGAACAGGAACCGGCAAACACCGGCCCCTTGAACCCGAGGGCATTCGTGGCCGTGGTCATTCCGATGCATCCAGGCTCGGTGAGCTGGCCCCAAATCGCGTCGGGACTTCCGGCCATCGCCGTGGTAACGGCTGCCGTCCAGTCAGGGTTGGCGGGATCGACGGTGATTGGAGTGATCTGGAGCCCCAACTTTCCTTCGCCGATCGGCTTAACCACGTTCTTGATGAAATCTTGGCCCGAAGGCGTGTCTTCAAGGATCACCGCCACCTTCTTCGCCCCGAGGCCCTGGAGCACCTTGAGGGGAGCGATCGTGTACGCGGCACTCGCCGCATGAAGGATGAACGAATCCGGGTCGTTCTTCTGGGCGGTACCCCACGAGTTGCTCGTGACATACGGGATGCCAGCCTTTGAGAGCAACGGAAGTGCCGCGTCGGAAGCAACATCGATTCCGGCATAAGCAATGGTGACCTTCTGCTCAATAAACTTGTTCGCGCAGCTTATCGACGACTCGGGCGATGCATCGGCGATGCACTTAACCTCTTCGATTTTCAGGCCTTTGATGCCACCGTGCTTGTTGATATAGTCGATCGCCACCTCGCCCCCGATCCGAAACTCCGGCAGCGAAAACGCCGCCCCTTCGTTGTTGACGTAACCGATCTTGATTGTCTTGACGGCTGTCTTGGTGGCCGCAGACGCAGCGCCGGCAATCAAAGCCGGTGCGGCCATTGCCGCTGCCAATACGATAGCGACGCCATTTAGGCGCGTTACTCCTGTTTTCATGGCTGTAAGTCTTTCCCTTGGTTTTTTGGGCGCGAGAGATCTCGTTTTGAAGTATCGAATTACAGCAGACTTCGGACCCATCGTGCAATTCTCAGGAGACTCAGCGTTTCCGGGCGACCGTGAGCCCGTCGCCGATCGGCACAATCACCGACTCGAGGCGAGCATCCGCAGCCACAAAGTCATTGACGGCTCGGATGGCGACCGTATCGGCATCGTCTCGGGACGGGTCGACGACCGCCCCGTACCAAATCGTGTTGTCGATGAGCAGCAGCCCGCCGGAGCGCAGGCGGGGCAGCAACGCTTCGACATAGGCGAGATAGTTGGTCTTGTCGGCATCGATGAAGGCGAGGTCGACGAGGGTGTCGGCAGGCAACGTTCGCAGCGTCTCGAGGGCGGGCCCGAGCCGCAGCTCCACGCGATCAGCCACGCCGCCCCGGGTCCAGCCGTCGCGGGCGATCGTCGTCCACTCCTCGTTGATATCGCAGCAGAGCAGCCGACCCCCAGGCTTTAGTCCGCGGGCGATCGCCAGCCCCGAGGTGCCAGTAAAGGTACCGACTTCGACCGCGAACGAAACACCGACCAACTTGGTGAGCATCGTCATGAACACCACTTGATCGGATCCGATCTGCATGCGCGAGATACCGCCCAGCTCGGCCGTCCGCTCGTTGATCCACTCCTGCGCCGCGTCAGGCGCGGCGGCGTGGGCTCGAAGGTAGTCGCTGATGTTCGGATCGATCCAAGGGCCGGTGCGCAAGTTCACGCGGCCAACAGTAGGGCCCGGCCCAGTAACAGTCGAGATCAACACCTCACCGCTTCGAGTGCGCGTGTCAATCAAATATTTGCGGGCATCGACTGGCTTCGATGCGCGGCCGGCGTTTTACTCGTAGTCTCCGTCTCGTCCGTCCCTCTCTTGTGAAGGAAGTCCTTATGTATGAGATTATCGTTACCGGCACCGATGGATCGGACACTGCCACCGAAGCAGTGAAGGCGGCGGCGGCGCTGGCCGTTACCCACAACGCCGATTTGCATATCGTCTCCGTAGTGTCACCCATGTCGGCCGCACTCGCAGCCCAGGGTGCTCCCCTACCGCCGAACTGGACCGAGTCGCAGCATCAAGAAGCCGCCACGGCACTGTCACGGGTGGGCGAACTCGTACGCGACCTCGGGGCCAAAGTGCACGAACACGCCCTCGACGGCGACCCGGCCACGACCATCATCGCGCTCGCCGAAAGACTCAAGGCCGATCTCATCGTCGTCGGAAACCGGGGCATGAAAGGGCTCGGACGATTCGTGCTCGGATCCGTCCCGAACCGCATCGCCCACCACGCCCCGTGCAGCGTGCTCATCGTTCGCACGACTTGAGCACGCCGTATTATTGAGCGTCGGACTCGCCGGGCGACCGGCTACCCCGGAAGTACGCCGCCGCACTACGCCCGGAAGTACGCCTGCGCCCCGCGGCGGATGCGCCGACATGTTTCTTCGAACAACGCCTCGTCCTCCTCCAGCAACGTCATGCGGAAGCCGTCGACGGGACTGGAGAAGCCCGACAGCGGCACCACGCAGACGCCCTCGGCACCCATCAGTTCGTACGCGAACCGCTTGTCGGTCCGCAGCGTCGGATCGCCTTCGAGCTTGTCGAGATAGTTGCGTACGTCGTCGTTGCGGGCCGCCAAGTCGACAGTGTTCGGAAAGGTGACCGTGTCGATCACGACCGTGAGATAGAACACTCCGTCAGGCACAATGGGCTTGAGCACCGCACAACCGTCGAAGATGGCCAGCGCGGTCGCGGCCCGGCGGCGGTACTTGTCGAGCCGCGTGGCGAGAAAGGCCTGGAACTCGGGGTGAGTAACGATCTTGGGGAACACCACTTGGGGCAGAGTGGTTGAGCACACTTCGAGCATTTTGCTCACGAAAATAGTGTGGATATAGCCTCTAAAGTTCTCGTCGGCATTGATGTTGTAGATCTCGATCCAACCGCACCGGCTGCCGGGCCACGGGATCTCTTTACTGACGCCCTTCATGGAGATGCCGGGCACATCGCCGATGATTTCGCTGAGGCGCACGATTTTGGATGGATCGAACACGAGATGCTGGTATATCTCGTCGAACAAAAGGAAGCAGCTGTTCTCTCGGGCGATGCGCACGACCTCGACCAGGTCTTCTCGGGAATGGACCACGCCCAGCGGGTTGTTCGGGTTGATCACGAGGATGCCCACAATGTCTTCGTTGCCCTTCACCGTCGCTTCGAGCGTGGCCAGATCGATCCGTCCATTTTGGTCGAGCATGAGCGGATAGGTGATGTGGTCACCGCCGAAGTGCATCGCCTCGGCCGTGGCGTGCGACGGATAGGTGGGGTTCGGTCCGATCACCCGAGCGCTGGTCGAAAGGTTCGAGAAGATCTTGTTGATCGCATCGCCGAGGCCGTTGAAGAAAATGATCTCCTCCTCCGTGCACAGGTGATCGTTGCTGAAGTAGTCGAGCACGAAGCGGCGGGCCGTGAGGTCGCCCTTGGTCGGCGAATAGGCGTAGGTCCGGTCGTCTCGAACCGCCTCTTCGACCACGTGCTTCATCCACACTGGGAGGCGCTCGCCCTTGGCCACCGGGTCTCCGATGTTCTCCCAGATCATCGGTACACCCATGGCGACGATCTCATTCGCGATCTCCACGATCTCGCGGATCTCGTAGCGGAGGTGCTCGTCGCCCTTCTTGATCAGGTTCTTGCGCATCGGCCCCAGTCTTGCGCAGCCCGGACCATCAGCCGGCACATTTGCGCTCAGCCCGGTCGAAGGCCTCATGGGCGCGGTCACTCCTCCTCGCGCCGGGCTCCGAGATACCGTTCGAGGTCGGCGAAAAGGTTGCCCGCGTCGGGCGCCTGGGCGCGGTCATAGGCGGACTCGAGCCACCCGATTTGGCGGCGCACTTCGGGATTCTCGGCCATGCCCTCGGCTACCGCGGAATGCCATTCGGCAATTCTTTCACGGCGCCCGCCCTGTCCGGTCGACACGCCGAGAAGTTGCTCGACCCGTTCGAGCAGCGCGGCCGTGCCGGGCGGAAATCCGGCGCCTCCGAGGTAAAAGGGTACGTCAACTCGCAACGAGATTCCGTCGCGTCCGGTTGCTCCCATGGCTTGCTGCAAGACCCCAACGACCCCCGTTACGCCTGCATAGCGGGGCAGCGACAGTCCCAATGCGTGGGTCAGTTCGACAGTGGTGGCGCTGGCCGAAACCGTCGCGGGACGGGTATGCGGCACCCGCCCCGCCATCGCCCCCAACGTCAGCACCAACTCGGCCCCCACAGCATCGGCGACCGACAAAACATCATCGACGAAATGGCGCCACCGATAGTCGGGCTCGGGGCCGCCGATCAGAAAGATGTCTCGAGCGCCCTCTGCGGCTGGGGCCCACCGCACCAGCGTGTCGGGCCACTCGATGCGACGGGTGTGATCGTCGGCGAGAAAGACCCGAGGACGATGGGTTCGCAGATCGAGGTACTCCTCACACGAGATACGAGCAACCGCCTTCGCACCGGTGACCGACGCGAGATTTTCGAGGGCCGCCGTGGCGACGGTCGCCGCGTCGAACCATCCCGCGAACGCGAGAACGACCACAGGGCGCTGAAGCTCCCACCCGGAGCGGTCGACTTCCCAAATCAGTGACGACACAGCGCCCATCCTGACCCAAGAGCGCGGTCCGCGTCGAACGTGGGTTCATTCAACGCTGGCCGGCGCGCCACTCAACCAGGGCTCGGTCGTCGATTCGGGCCCTGAGGGCGACACACACCTTTGTCAGCTCGGTTCGGACCGGGGCCTCGGCAATCATCGAGTCCGGGCCGACCGCGGTGTGGCTGAGCGGAATGGCCACGCAGGCCCCGGGCACGACGTCGGCGTTGACGTACCCGAGCACCGTCTCGAGAGAGGAGTAGGTGGCGGCGGCCCGGCCTGGGTTGTTCGACACGTTGACCCACCCCACCGGTTTGTCGGCCATTTCCATTCCGCCGACCGTCCAGTCCAGCAAATTCTTGAATGCACCAGGGAGCGCCCCGGCGTACTCGGGCGTGGAGAACACGAGCGCGTTGGCCGCACCGATGGCCCGGCGGAGTGCGGCCACCGACCGGGGAAGGTGGTCATCGTCACAATCGGGATCGAAATAGGGCAACTCAGTCGTGGCGTCGAAGATGCTCGCCGTCAGCCCCACGAGCCCGGCCACGTCGGCAAGAGTACGAAGCACGGCGCTGTTGACCGACCGGGTCCGCAGGCTGCCCGATATCAGCAATACGCCAGGCACGCGGGGCTTGACCATGAAAACCATCTCGATGCCGACGGCGTCGGGCCCGCGCCCGAACTCGACGTAGCCGAGGTGTCCGTACAAGCCAATGTTGTTCGCGCTGCGATTGGCCGCGGCCAGCTGAAATCGCCGCACGGTTGCGGGGGCAGTGCGCTCGACTTCCCGCAGCAGGGCGGAGCCGAACCCGCGGCCTTGTTGGTCAGGGGCCACGGCGACGCGGCTGATCCATCCGGTTGGCAACTCCAACGTAAGCCTCGCGGAACCGACAAGGCGCGAGTCGAGGAAGGCCCCTGTCGTAATGGTCGCGGCCAGTTCGCGGCGAAGGTCGTCGATGGTGTCGATCAATGGTGGGATCCGAACCGTTTCGTACAAGGCCGCCTCGGAAACGAACGCGGCGCGCTGCAAAGTCAGAGCCTCGCCGGCGTCGTCAACCCCGAGCCGACGGAATTGGAGCACGGCCGGATCCTACGACGAGGCGTTCGGGGAAGCTATTTGATCGCGACGGGGTTCACCATCGAGCCCGTACCGCCGAGGATGGGCTGCGGCGAGGCTTCGAGCAGAAATGTGTACTGCCCGTCCTCGGCACAGTCCGCGGCGAGCGCGTCGAGCACGAAGTTCTGGCCCTGCGTCATGCCCATATCGACGAGATGCAACAGGTGGACGGGTAGTTGCGCGGCCTCGTCTTCACACGGATACACCTCGAACGTGAGCGTGTCGTTGGCCACCGCGGCGACGTCATGACGCCGGAACCATTCAACCGACTTGAGCGACGGACCGGAATTCGGGAACATGTAACCAAACTTGTCAGGCGGCGACTGCGCCAGAAATTTCCCCTTACCCGTACGCACCAAGACGATGTCACCGGGGACCATCTTTACCCTTGCCATCTCGCACGCGGCATCAAGATCATCGCCGGTTATGGCGTAGCTACCCTCGAGACAATCGACGCCTTTCAGGCGAGCGATGTCGAGCAGCACCCCGCGCGACACCATGCTGGTGATCTTCTCGATTCCACATTTCGATGCGCCAGCCTCGGTAATCGAAGCGGCCGGGTAGCCGTTGTACATCTTGGCGTCGTAGCTCACATGGCCCAGCCCGTCCCAATGGGTCGCGGCCTGGACGCCCATATGGATGGTGTCGTCGCTCGTGCAGAATTCCGATGGGTCGCCGCTCATGGGCGAGTTGATAGCGACCATGGCGTGGATGGGGTTGATGCGACCGGGGATGACGCCGGTCTGCACGCCGTCTTCGTGGAGCAGCATGGCCAGGCTGAACGGACGCCCCGTCTTGACCGACGCGACACCCCGCAGGCGGGCCGCATTGTCGATAAGGTTGATGGTGCCGATCTCGTCATCGGCTCCCCAACGGCCCCAGTTGCGGACCTTGCCGGCGAGTTCGTGAAACCAATCGGGAAGGGCCATCTTTACCAGAGCTCCTCTGCGTATTTGTCAGTGCCGACCACCGTAGCGAAGAAGGGCGCGACCAGTCGTACGTCAGCATAGCCTGATACGGTTTCGGTATATGCGCGCACCCGTGCGAGCACCTGACGAACATCACCGCGAACGAAGAGCAGCTGACACAAACGGTTAGGGCCTCCGGCGGGACTGCCCAGATCCATCGGGGCATCCCTCGGACCGCTCTCGGCCGGGCAGGGCGACCACGATGACACGCTCTCGATCGACGACCCATCCACGAGCGCTTGCATGGCGGGCACCAGCGCGGCGTGCAGATCGGCCGCGATTCGCCCCTTCTTGCCATCCAACCACACCGCTACCATCGCGTCGTAGCGGGCATCGAGGGCCAGGTCGAGCGGCACGCCGTCGGTGTCGCGGTACACCACGCCCACGCGGTTGAAGAGGCTCGTGTGAATGTGGCGGCGCTCCGAGAAACCCCGTCCCTCGGCATAGATCTTCTGCACTTGGGGCACGGCCCAGTCGTTGAAGTGTTCAGCGTGGCGCCCTTCCTCGACCCAGTAGATGGCGACATACGAACCCGCCGTGTACGGTTTGGCGACCGTGTCGTCTTCGGGCCACCGGAGGTCTTTGAGCTCGCGGGGAGCGACCCAGCGACTTCCGGCGAACAGCCACGGGCCGACCATGCACCCGGTGTAGTAATGATCGCGCTCGTACCATCGGTTATAGGCCTTCTCGAACCCGGGGTTGGGATCGACCATCGTGAGAAGCATGCTGCCCACCTTTACCGGATAGTCGTCGCGCCCGCCGGCCTTCAGCGCGTACGTCATGGCAGCAAGATCGTGGCCGGAAGGACAGGCGTCTCGACGGTCGGCGGCGTATGTTGGAAGTCGGGGTATTTCCGATTGGCGTTGAGTCGGGCGCGGGTCGAGCGGTGCATCGGATCGGTGTCGAATTCGGGAATTACCTTCGAACCGAAGATCTCGATCATCTCGAGCACCTCCTCGTGTTCGAGACCCTCGCCGGGCAGCCCAAACACCAACTGATCGCAGCCCACCTTTTCGTACGCCTTGATCTGCTCGGAGACTTCCTCCGGAGTGCCGCACAGCATGAAGCCGTTAGCGATGAGATAGTCGAGCGTCTCATCGTCTTGAGGGATGGGATGGGGCGGGTTGGGCCACGTCGGCACCATGGGGTTGGAGGGCATGGTGTCGTGGTAGAGATTGACCATCGATACCAGATAGCCACGGCCCCTCGATACAGCAATTTCGCGTGCCCGTTTGCGGTCATTGAGACAGACCATACCGTTGGTCATCATCAGGTTATCGTGCAGGAACTGGCCGATCGGCTCGGTGCAACGCGAGATACCTTCTTTATAGGCATTCACGCGGTCCTGCAGATTGTAGATAGGTTCGAAGTTGAATGCTATGGCGCCAATACCGGCCTCTCCGGCCCGGCCAAACGTAGGCGGATTGCCCGCCGCGACCCAGATCGGCGGGTGGCCGTCGCCGTAGGGCTTCGGAAGAATGTTGTGCGGCGTTGGCACGGTGAAGTGCTTGCCCTCATAGCTGTAGTCGCGCTGTTCCCACATACGCGGGATCTCCCGAACGACCTCTTCCCACTCGCTCTTGGTCGAGTTGGGCTCCATGATGTTGAACGACGCCAACTCGTGACTGCCGGCCCCGCGACCAGTCCCCCACTCATAGCGGCCCTCGGTGATGTGGTCGAGCATGGCCGCCCGCTCGGCATACCGCACCGGGTGCTCTTTGCGGGGTGACAGGCTGTTGATGCCGCTCGACAGGTGAATCTGGTTGGTTCGGGCGGCGACGTACCCCATGACTACCTCGGGCGCCGACATATGGCTATATTCGGTCAGCGAGTGATGCTCGCCGAACCAGGCATATTTCCAATTGAACTTGTCGGCGTGGATGGCGTATTGCGCCTCTCGCATGAGCATCATGTGCTCGGTCTTCGTGTTGTGGGCGCCGGGCCCGGGCAGGTACCCGTTGAGAAAAACCCCAAATTCCATGGTGAACTCCTAGGTTCGTTCGAGAATAGTGCCGGTTACGAAGTCATACGGCCTTCCGGCGGCCCTCAGAAACTAACACTGCGTCCTGGGCCATGCTGTGTCGTGTGCGAACATCCGACGAACGCCTTGAAGCCCTGCTGGAGGCCGAGATACGGGGCGAGCGGCTCAAGTTCGTGTTGTTCTGGGGTCACGACGGAGCCGGCGACGAGCCGGGGCCACACTGGTTGAGTCAATGGTTCCCGGTTCCCTTCGAGGTGGCCGACCAAAGGTACGCGACCGCGGAGCATTACATGATGGCGGAAAAGGCCCGCCTCTTTGCCGACCAAGTCGCGCTGGCAGCCATCATGGCGGCCCGGACGCCGGGCGAGGCCAAGGCCTTGGGACGGAGCGTGAGAGGGTTCGATTCGAACGCCTGGGACGCCCAACGATTCGCCATCGTCGTCGACGCGAACACGGCGAAGTTCGGGCAGAACCGCGTGTTGGGCGATTACTTGCTCGCGACCGGCGAACGGGTGCTCGCCGAGGCGAGTCCGGTCGATCGTATCTGGGGCATCGGGCTCGCCGCTGACGACCCGCTCGCTGGTCAGGTGGCCGAGTGGAAGGGCCTGAACCTGCTCGGGTTCGCCCTCATGGAGGTGAGAGACCGCCTGCGCCATACCCTCGGCGGTGCGAGCGTCATTTGATGCACGCCGTCGACTCCGCGTCAACTGAAACGCAGCCGAACAGCGACCGATTGTCGCCGCCGTCAGGCGAAGCGGGCGGCCACCGTCCGCATCATCGCGACAAACTTGGCTGGGTTGATGGGGCCGGGCTCGCCCACCTCGTAGCGCACCCGCCGCAGCGTGCCCGAATAGGCGAATGAGCCCTCCCTGTGCGCCAGCTCCCACGACACGGGCGACCTACGGTCGATGCCGATGTCGATTCCTTCGAACGGCGCCATCGGGAACAGCGCGGGCAGAGCCGCCAGCGACCCGGCGGCGGCTCCGTCGATGAGCAGGGTCACGGCCCATTGCAAAGCCTCGGCCGCCGATACCGACACCGTCAGCACCCGCTCGCCCGAAGCCAGCGACGGGCCCGTCAGCACGTGCGCCCCACCGCGACCGTCGTTGAAGTGGAACACCGGGCGATCGTCGTGGACGTACAGCAGATACCCTCCGCCCTGATCCCCGTGCGAGACCAAGACACCACGGTCGCCGGGCCGGAAATCGAGATCGGCGATCACATCGAAGGAGCGCATCCAGATGAGGCGCCGCGACCGCCATGGCTCGAGCGTGGGCGTGCCCGGCCACAGGGTGATCGACTGCTCGAGGTCTTCGACATAGGGCGCCCGGACGGCCCATCGGTAGCCGGTGCCCTCGTCGAGCGGGTACACCTGATTGGCTCTTGCGGCAGACTCCCATCCCTCGACCAGCTCCCGGACCCGGTCGGGATGGGCCGCTGCCAAATCGTGAACCTGGGTCGAGTCATGAGCGAGGTCGAAGAGCTCCCACGCCTCATCGGCGAACGACGTCTGCGGGCGATGCAGCGTGACAACCTCCCATCCATCGCGCATGAAGGCCCGATGCCCGCCCAACTCGTAATGCTGCGACTGTCGGGTGGACGGCGCGTCGGCGGACGCCAGTGCGCCCCGGAAAGTCGCGCCCTGGATGGGCTTGGTCGGCTCACCGCGGCGGATCGTCGGAGCTTTGATGCCGATCAAGTCCAGGAGGGTGGGCACGACGTCGATGACGTGTTGGTATTGCGTGCGGATGCCTCCCGCTTCGAGTCCACCATTGGGCCAATGCAGCACGCAGGGAACCTGGTGACCACCGGCATGAGCGAACGTCTTGTACAACCGGAAAGGGGTATTGCCGGCCATCGCCCAGCCTTGGGGATAGTGCGCCATAACCCGGGGTGAGCCAATATCACCGATGCGACTAAGGTCGCTAGGACGAGGTTCCACCACGCCCGTCCCAACCGGGCGCAGGTCGTTGTAATAGCTCGTCGTACCGACGTGCTCGCCTTCGCGACTGGCCCCGTTGTCGGAAAGAAACAACACAATCGTGTCATCCCACTCCCCCATGGCCGTCAACTCGTCACGCAGCCGGCCCATGTTCTGATCGACGGAATCGATCATGGCCGCGAACACCGCCATATAACGGGCGTACAGCCGCTGCTCTTCCGCGGTCAGCGAATCCCACGGCTTGACTTCGGCCCCTGGTTCCGGGTTGCGAGGCGCCATCACTGCTCCGTCGGGCACCACCCCAGCCGCCACTTGGCGGGCGAAACGCTGTTCCCGTAGCCAGTCCCAGCCCATCCCATACATTTCGGCGTACTTGGCGATGTCGGCGTCTTTGGCCAGGAGCGGGGCGTGGGCCGCAGGATGGGCCATGTACAAGAAGAAAGGCTGCGCCGGGTCGTTGGCCTTGCGCTCCTTGATCAGACGGATTGCTTTGGTGGTCAGATCATCGGTCAAATAGTAGCCGTCGGGGTAGCGTTCGACCTCGACGACGTGATTGTCTTCGACCAAATGGTGAGGATGGTGCACGTTGGTGAACGCGTCAAGGATGCCATAGAACCGGTCGAAACCCCGCTGACACGGCCACGAATGATTCGGCCCCTTGGCCGAGATGTCGGCGTCGCGTGCCAAGTGCCATTTACCGGTCATGAGGGTGGCGTATCCGGCTGATTGAAGGATCTCGGCCAGGGTCGATACATTTTCGGGCAGCTCGCTCCAGTAGCCGGGATACCCCGGGTCGGAGTTCGCGACATGGCCGAACCCGACGTTGTGACAGTTGAGCCCGGTCAATAGCGACGCGCGGGTGGGCGAGCACATCGGATTGACGTGAAAGTTGGTGAACCGGAGTCCGTTGGCCGCCATTGCGTCGATGACGGGCGTGAGGATTTCGGAGCCGAAGCAGCCGATGTCACTGAAGCCGACGTCGTCGACGAGGACAATTATCACGTTGGGCTTGCCTTTGGCCGACGGGCGGGTCGGCCACCACGGTTCCGACGCGCCCATCACCCGCCCGATACGGCTATCGGGACCAAACGGGGCATCGGCGGCGGCGCCCCCAGAGTCGGTCACAACACCCCTAACCGGGGAAAGTTCGGCGCCCGCTTCTCGATGAGGGCCATTGCCCCCTCCCTCGAATCAGGCCGATCGAGGGCCTGCCACGTCGCCACGTCGGCCTCGGCCAGCGCCTCTGGATACATCGTGTCGAGGTGTCGGTAGACGAGGCGCTTCATGTCGGCGATCGAGGTCGGCGAAATGTTCTCCGCCAGATCGGCGATGTAGGCGCGAGCCCTCTCCACAGGATCCTCGCCGTCGGAACACAAGTACTCGACCAAACCCATCCGCAGCGCCTCGGCCCCGTCGATGCGCCGCGACGACCACAGCAGGTCGAGGGCCCTGCCCGGGCCGACCAGTTTGGGCAGAATCCAGCTCGTGCCGTGTTCTGACGTAAGGCCCCGTTTCGAGAAGATCGTGGTGAACGACGCGGCCGGCGATGCGATACGCAGATCGGCCATGGCCGCCAGCACGAACCCTCCGCCGGCGGCGACCCCGTTAACCGCCGCGATGATCGGCTTGGGCACGTGCAGAAAATAGGAGAACATGCCCGCCAACTCGCCTTCGGCCGGCCTGGCCCGCCCGGAGCTGCCGGCCGCCGTGGTCGCCTTCAGCACTTCGGAGTCGAGCCCTGAGCTGAACCCCCGTCCGTTGCCCGTGACGATGATACCCACGACCGAAGGATTGGCGACGGCGTCGTCTACTGCGAGTCGGATCGAGGCCAGCATCGGGTAGGTAAGGGCGTTGAGCCGCTCCGGCCGGTTCAGGCGGATTATCGCCACCGGATCGGCCACCTCCACCTCGATGTCAGTATAAGTTGACGCGCCGCGCCCCTCCGTGGTCATGCCCGTACTGCCTTGAAGTCGAGATCGAGCGACGCCAACCCGGTCGTGAAGAAACCCGGCGCGCCACCCGGACCCTCCACGATGGTGGCGTTCCTGATCAAAAGATCGTGCATGAAAGTCCCCTCAATATGGCGTCGGACGCCCAATCATCGCGCCGTGGAGCCCGACGGGGCGACTCCTGGCGGTGGCTGGGCCCACTATCGTTGAGACCATGACTGATCTCGCCGAAGCCGTCACGCTCGATCCTCACGCCGTCGCCCCGCGGGCCAAGTTCAAGTCTTTCGCGGAGTCGACCAAAGAGGACTGGGATCTCATCACCCCACAGATCGCCGTCACGCAAAGCTACGTGCCCGATCGGGTCGTCGGGCTCATGCAGGCGCTGGCGTTTGATCACGGCGGGTTTCCCGTGAACCGCCTGGAGCACAGCCTACAAACCGCCACTCGAGCCGAGCGCGACGGTCGCGATCACGAATACCTTTTGTGCGCGCTGCTGCACGACATCGGCGACACGCTGACGCCTTACAACCATCCGAGCATCGCCGCCGCCATCCTCAAGCCGTTCGTGTCGCCCGCCAACCACTGGATGGTGGAGAAGCACGGAGTCTTCCAGGGGTATTATTTCTGGGACCATATCGGCCTCGACAGCCAAGCGCGAGAAGAGTTCCGGGGCACCGAATACTTCGAATACACCGCCGAGTTCTGCGCCAAGTACGACTCGGTGGCCTTTGACGCCGACTATCGCAGCGAGCCCCTCGAACACTTTGTGCCCCTCATTCACGAAATGCTCGGACACCGGCCCTAACGGTTCGCTGTGCATTCCATGGACCGCTCAACCACCACTCGAATTGCCCGGCGGCCACTGACCCTTGCCCTCATTGGCGCGACGGTGATCGGCCTTTCCGCCATACCCGCACAATCCGTGACGAAGAAGGCAAAGAAGCCCAAGGTCACCACCACGAAGGCGGCGAAAAAACCAATCGCCATCCCCACGACCGCCGCGGTCACCACAGTCGCGGTCACGACTGTCGCGTCCACCGCAGCCGCACTGACGACGGTCGCTTCCACTACCCCCGAGACGGCTCCATCGTCATCGACAGGCAGCGTGCCCACGACCCCGCCCGCGACCCCGACCTCAGCCGCAGGACCAGCAGCCGTCGTCGGCGGCATCAACATCGTCGGCTTCTCGTTTGGTGACCGTTCAATCTCGGTCAAGGTCGGCCCGGTATCCATCACCAATCAGGACGGAGATGCGCACACAGTCACGGCCGACGATGGTTCGTTCAGCGAGAGCGTGGGCCCAAAACAGACTGCGACCCTCACCGTCGCCAAGCCCGGCACATTCAAGTTCCATTGCAACATTCATCCGTCCATGACCGGTACGCTCGTGGTGACGTGAGGTCGTAAGGGACGTAAGGGCGAAGTCGCGTCAAGCGAGTTCGGCGCGCACGATTCGGGCACCCTCGGCCATGGCCGCCATCTTGGCGAAGGCGATATCGCGTGGCAGGTATTTCAGGCCGCAGTCGGGCGCCACCCCGAGCCGCTCGGGCGACCGGTACTCAAGGGCCGCCCGAATTCGGGAGGCGACGATCTCGGGGGTTTCGACGTCGGGCGAGCGAAGGTCGATTACGCCCAAATGGACGGTCTTGCCCGCGAGTTCACCAAGTACGCCGAGGTCGAGCTTGGGTTGAGCGGCTTCGATCGACACTTCGGTCACCACACAGTCGTTCAGCTCGCCGAGAAACCGATACGTGCTGGCCTTCTTGGCCACGTGGATTCCATAGCCAAAGCAGATGTGAAGCACAGTCGGGCCCGGGGCGCCGCGAAGGGCGCGATTGATGACCGGTATCGCGTAGGCCCGAGCTTCGTCAGGACGGGCCTCGAGATACGGCTCGTCGATCTGCACGAAGTCGGCGCCCGCTGCAAACAAGTCGAGCAGCTCGTCATTGACGGCCGCCGCGTAGGCCATTGCCAGCGCCGATCGGTTGCCGTAGAAGTCGTCCTGCGCCTGCTGCGCCATCGTGAACGGGCCGGGCACAGTGACCTTGATCGGGTGAGTCGTGTGCGCCCTCAAAAACCGGACGGCCTCCACCTCGACCGGGCGACTGCGAACGATCGGACCGCTCACCCGCGGCACCGGCACCGGCGCCCCCGTGCGGTCCATTGCCTCGCCCGGATGCTCGTGGTCGATACCTTCGAGCGCGTTGGCGAAATGGTTCGAGTAGCTCTCGCGCCGCGCCTCGCCGTCGGTGACGATGTCGAGCCCCGCCCGCTCCTGGTCGAATATGGAGAGGAGGACGGCGTCATCGATCGCCTCGTCGAGCAACGCCGGGGCGATCCGCCAAAGGTCTTCTCGAACGATTCGCACGGGCAGCGATTTCGTCAGCAGATCACGGCGAATCAGCCAGTTCGGTTGCGGATAGCTACCGACCAAGCTCGTCGGTAGAAGCGGTAGCCATGGCTGATTCATTCGTTTCCGTTTCGAGGAGTTGACCATTGATCCGCCTGAGGGGCGGCGGCCGTCCCCCGTAGCGCGGCCCGCCCGACGAAGCTCCCCCCGGAAGCCACGACCGCCTCCTCGATGCGCAGCAACTCGTTCCATTTGGCCGTGCGCTCGCCACGAGTGATCGAGCCGACCTTCAACCCTTCGGTACCCCATCCGACAGCGATATGGGCGATGGTCACATCTTCGGACTCGCCTGAACGGGCCGACGCGATGACCGTCAACCCCGCGGCGCGCGCCGCGGCCAGGGCCGCGGCCGCCTCGGTGAGCGTGCCCGCCTGGTTGGGCTTGAGCAGCATCGTGGTGACTGAATCGCCGATGGATCGAACGAGGGCGGCGTCGGTCACGAGGAGATCATCGCCCACCACTTGCACGCGACCAGTCACCGCTCGCGTGAATGCCGAGACCCCCGCCGCGTCGTGTTCGGCCAGCGGGTCCTCCACCGAGACAATGGGATATCGATCACACCAACCGACCAGCGTGGTCACCATCTCCGGCCCGTCGAGGGCCACGTGGTCACAGCGCAACTGGTACCGCGCCCCGTCCCACAATTGTGACGCGGCGATATCGAGTGCGATTGCGACCTGGTTCGGCGCTTCGTAGCCGGCCCGCTCGATCGCCTTGGTGAGGAGCGCCAGCGCATCGTCGTTGCTGTCGAATCGCGGCCACCACCCGCCCTCGTCGGCCACCCCACCGCGGCGTCCGCCCTCTTGCAGTAGCGCGCCGGCGCACAGGTATACCTCGGCCGTCCATTCCAGCGCTTGCACCACACTGGAGGCGCCCGGGGCGACGACGAGCAAGTCTTGGATGTCGAGGCGCCCGTCGGCATGGGCCCCTCCGCCGAGGATCTGGATCTCGGGGAGAGGCAGTCGCGCCGGTCCCCCCAGCGTGTCGCTCAAGTGGCGCCATAAGGGTCGACTCACCGCGGAGGCGCCAGCCCACGCGGCGGCCATGGACGTCGCGATCGTCACGTTGGCACCGATCATCGGATGGTGTTTGTCGGGTTCGAGTTCGCGCAGCCGCCGGTCGATCGCCGCTTGGTCATTGATGTCCAGACCGACGAGCGCGGCCCGCAATAGCGGCCCGGCGTGGTCGAGAACGTCGCTTACGTCGAAGCCGCCGAGTCGGGATCCGCCGTCGCGCCGTTCGGCCGCTTCACCGCGGCCGGTGCTCGCGCCCGACGGCGCGATGGCCCGTCCGATCGCCGCCCCGGCCCGGAGTTCAACCTCCACCGTGGGCCGACCTCGCGAGTCCCACACCCGCCGCACGATCACATCGTCGACCTTCATGTCGCAGACGTCCAGAGGGGGTCGAGGTCGGACAGACGGGCCGGCGGCCGTTCTACATATACGACCACGTCGGCGCGCACCGTACATCGCACCGCTTCAGTCAGGTACTCCACCGGCGAGCTGCCGTCGATGCGGGCCAGCACCAGCGCGGCCCAGTACGCCGCCACCCGGCCCTCCAACGCCACCGCCTCTTCCCAATTGATCCGCGCCTCGTACGCCGACCAGAACCACGCGGCAGAGCGTCGCAACGGCGAGGCCATGGTGGGCTCGTGGCGCGCCTTGAGGAGCAGATGGGTAAGAAGGAACGCAGGGTCGAAGGCCGGATCTCCCCACGCTGCGCATTCGGCGTCGAGCAGGACAGGTCCGCGTGGCCCAACGAGGACGTTCTTGGGGCTTACGTCACCGTGTACGACCGTGGCTGCGGCGTTGACGAACTGCTCTCGGAGTGCCGCCAGCCGAGCCGCCAAACGGGGGTGCGCTTTCGCGGTCGTGCCAAAATACGGCTCGAGTCGTAGCGCGTCGAACAGCGCATTGTTGGCGAAGCCGACCTCTGCGTCGGGATCCGCTTCACGAGTCATCGCACCGTGAAGGCGGCCGAGGCGATCGCCGAGTTCCCCGGCCACGGACGGGTCGATGCGACCGGCCAACAGCTCGGCCTTCCACTGCCGATGATCGGCCGGATCCAGCCAGCCCAACACGAGGGCGCGGGTGGCCGGGTCGTAGCCGAGCAGAGGCGGCACGGCGTCGGCGTCGATCCGGTGGCCGCGGGCGAGCCAAGCGGCTTCACTGGCCGACCGCTCGGTCGGCGCCTCCCACAGCGCCGCCACCCGCAGACGAGCCAACGCCCGCTTGCCACAAACGGGCCCGCCGGCCAACCGCGCGACCCAGATGTCGGACGAGACCCCTCCGGTCAGGGGTTCGCCCCTACACGTTTCCGCCTCATCCGCAGTCGCCAGCCCACACGCTACGAGCGCGGAAGCCAACCAATGGGGCACGACCTGGTCGCCATCACCATTTGCGTCGGGGTCGATCACGGTTCAGACCACGCGGTGCAAGATCGGGTGGCCGGCGGCCAGCCGGGCGAGGTTATCTATGGCCCGCCCGACACTGCGTTCCAAAGTCTCGAGAGTCAGCCACGCCACGTGCGGCGTGAACACCACATTCGGAAGCGCCAGCAGCGGGTCATTCGCGGCGATCGGCTCTTCTGCGAAAACGTCGAGGGCGGCGGCCCGCAGATGGCCCGTCGTAAGGGCGCTGATCAACGCCCGTTGATCGACCAGTCCCCCGCGAGCAGTATTGACCAACACCGCTCCGGGCTTCATGGTCAAGATCCGGTCCCGGCTCAAAAGTCCGCGGGTCGAGTCGTCAAAGGGCACGTGCAGCGAGACGATGTCGCTCGTCGCCAGCAACTCGTCGAGCGGGAGCCAGCCCGTTCGATCCGCGCGCCGGGCGTGGTGTCGCACAGTTGCCCCGAGCGCTTCGAGAACGACGGCGAGAGCGGACGCTATCGCGCCGAATCCGATGAGGCCAACCGTCCTGCCCCGAATCTCCGCCGATCCTTCGCCCAGCGACGGCGATAACGTCCAGCCTCTCCCCTCTCGCGTGGCCTCATGGTAGACGGGCAGTTGGCGTAGAGCGGCGAGCATTCCCGCCAAGGTGGCTTCAACCACCGCCGGCGCGTTCACGCCCGGGAGGTTGGCCACCGCGACACCCCGCTCCTTCGCTGCGCCCAAGTCGATGGTGTTGACGCCGACCCCGAGCTTCTGCACGAGCCGCAGCTTCGGCGCGGCGTCGAAGTCGGCCCGGTTGAACGGATCGAGCACATGGAGTACGGCGTCGGCATCGCCGAGCAGCCGCCCAAACCTCGTGGTGTCGTGACGGCCGCAGTCGACGATCCGCAGGTCAACACGGCTGTGAGCGTCGAGGATCGCCCGCAGACGCGGTCCAGCGGCGACGTCGAGGACCGCGATCATGGTCAGTAGATCATCACGTTCGGCTACGTGGAAGCGAACCGACGCCGGGCGACGAGATCAGTTCAGGTCGGCTTCCGCCACCTCCCAGGTCCGTCCTCTATGCCTCAATCGCCGGGTAGTAATTGTCAGCACCGATAACCAGCACATGGCCAACCAACTCCCTTCGTAGGCACTGACGCCGGTGACGGTGTCGACCGATTCGAGGTTCCACGCTTGGCGCTTGTACGTCCAATTGCTGGGCTGGAGCCGATGGGACTCACGAAAATGAGGCACCGCCGCGAGGTGATCACCGGCGAGGTGAAGATGCTGGCCCAACTCGAAATGCGCCGCCGCCCGAGCCGCATCGGCCGACCGCGGCTCGGAGCGGGCGATCACCTGCTCAGGCGTCAACACGTACTGACTCGACGAGCCCTTCTCAGCCCAATCGAGCAGCATGTCGAGATATCGCTGCGGGTCGATGTGCATCTTGGCGATCTGGTCGCGTACTTCCACGCTCGCCGGAGGGAGATCAGCGCGGCCGGGCTCCTTCAACATGTCGAGCACCGGCGTGCTACCCGGCCACGCCGGCTCGGCCGGACGCACGATTATGCCGCGCTCGTCGATCCAGACACCGTTAGGCACATTGATCACACCGAAACGCTCGTCGAGAATATGGCCGGCGTCGATCAATGATGGGTGCTCAGGAGCGGCCGCCTCGATCCACGGGCGGCCGCTTCGGCCCCGGCCGTGTCAAGCGCAACCGTCACGATCTCGACACCCTTGGAATGGAGTTGGGTTCGCAGTGCCTGCCACACGGGCAGATCCATGCGACACCCTCACCACGAGGCCCAAGCGACCAACACCACCTTCATCGGACGAAGATCAGCGAGGCGAACGATCGTGCCGGTCAGGTCGGGCAGTGAAATATCGGGCGCCTCGGCGGTGGTCAACGCTCGGCCGCTGATTGCCGATTCGGGGCCCAGCGCATACAGGCCGTGCGCCGCGTCGCTCAGGAGCGGCATGCCCAATCGTTGCGCGACGACACGAGCGTCGAGCAGCCCGTCGGCCTGACGAGCACCCGGCAGCGCAACGCATACCTCACCCTTACAGGCGCCTTCGGGTTTGATCGCCCATCCGGTCCGTGCTGCAAACGCTTCGGGATCAATGGTCAGAGAGTCAAGAATCACGAATTACTCCTCGAGGTAAGAACACGTCGGTCAGGTGAAGGCGCCGGCCCTCAGGAGCCGCCCGGGGCGGGCACCGGAGTCAACTCCATTGCGCCGTGTCACGGTTCCGGCAACCATGGTCACGTCATAACCGCACGAACTCTGCAATAAGCGAGTACCGCCCGCCGGTAAATCATGCACCGCCCGCGGCACGCCGAGGTTGAGCTCATCGAAATTGATGACGTTCACATCAGCGCGATGCCCGATCCGCAAACGCCCGCGATCGGACAGGCCGTAGAGATCGGCGGGTTGCGAGGTGAGCCGCCGCACCACTTCGGGCACAGTCACCCGAGGCCCGCGCCAACGGTCTCGGGCCCAATGGGTGAGCATGAACGTTGGGATCGAGGCGTCGCAGATGAAAGCGCAATGGGCGCCGCCGTCGTTGAGGCCGACGACGGTTTCGGGGTCTTCGAGCTGTTCGTGAAGGACGCCGTAGTCGCCGGCCGCGTAGTTGTACAACGAGTACAGGAGCATGGCGTCGTCGTCGGCCACGAGCGCGTCGTAAGTGATCGCCTCAGGGGTTAAACCGGCGGCTTCGGCTCGCGCCCCGACCGATTGCTGGCGAGGCTGTTCGTAGTCGGGAATGCCGGTGAGCACGAAACAATCGCCAAGGACGCTGCGGATGTAGGCCAACTGCCCTTTCTCGGCCCGATCTTGGGGCTCGTCAAGTTCCGAAAGGATCCGGCTGCGGATGTCGGCCCGGCGCAACTCGACGAGCCGTTGCGACAGCGGGAGATGGGCGATCGAGCGGTAGGTGCGGCGAGCCGAGAACGGGTGGCGCACATCCCAGCCCCATATGACGCCGAACGGTCGGCCGGCCACGAGGGGCGTCACCCGCGCCCCGCGCGAGCGCCACCGAGACGCCTGTTCGAGTTCCGCCCGCCACCGCTCGGGGGCCTCGTGGCACTGGAGCAGGATGAACGATGTCGGCAGCCCAGTTTCGGCGGCCAGTCGGCCCAACCATTCGAACTCCTCGGCCACGACGTCTGGTCGGTCGCGCGGCGCCAATCCCGACGGCGCGAACTCGAGGACCCCTCCGCCGGCTGCGGCGACGGCCCGTCCGATCTGCGTCAGTTCGTCTTCGCCCGCGTACGTGCCGGGCACGGGTGTGCCGTCGAGGGCCCGATGACCCAGCGTCCGCGACGAAGTGAATCCGAATGCGCCGGCCTCGATGGCCTCTCGCACGAGGCGTTCCATTTCCGCGGTCTGATCCGATGATGCCTGGCGGTTCTCGGCGCCGTCGCGACCCATGACATACGTTCGTAACGGACCGTGCGGAAGCTGTGTCGCCACGTCGACCGTCCAACGCCGTTGATCAAGCACGTCGAGATACTCCGGAAACGACTCCCACCGCCACTCCATGCCTTCGACGAGGGCCGCTCCCGGAATGTCTTCCACGCCCTCCATCAGGTCGATGAGGTCGCGTTCGGCGCCGGGGCGGACGGGGGCAAATCCGACGCCGCAATTTCCGGTCACGACGGTGGTGACCCCGTGATTACTGGCCGGTTCCAGCACCGCGTCCCACGTGACTTGTCCGTCGAAGTGCGTGTGGATGTCGACGAAACCGGGGGTGACGATCCTTCCCGTTGCGTCGATCACTTCGCCCGCATCGGTACCCAACTTGGGCCCAATCGCAATGATCATTCCGTTGCGGACGCCGAGATCTGCGGCGTAAGGTTCGCCGCCCATACCGTCGACGACGGTCCCGTTGGCAATAATGGTGTCGAACATCAACTTGGCGCACCCACCCCACTCAGGACCGCAGTGTCCGGGACCGCAGAGCCCAATGCCGCGGCTCCGAGCCCCGCGCCGCTGTCGCCGAGGGCGCAGTCGGTCACCTCGACGATGGTGCCCGACAGCCGAGGCATACCGGAGAGGCTGTCGAGGTCGACCGAGCTGATCAGCCGATTGACGTTGGTTTCGGCGTATCCGTGCGGGAGCGACACGCAGCCCGAAGTGATGGCGTCGGTCACTCTGGCCGTGACGAAAACCCGGCCCACCGACGATCGCACCTCGACTCGCGCGCCCTCGATCACGGAGCGGACGTGCGCATCGCGGGGATGGATCCACACATCGGCCGTCTCGCCCGAACGATAGGCGTGGGCGTTTTCGCGTCGCAACTGGCGCCTCGGAATGAGCACCAATCCGGGGCCGGTCGTCGCCGTGTCGGTCTCGATTTGGGCGACCAACTGGACGACCAGCGATGCTGGCGCTAGATCCCACACGTGGTTCGGCAAACGTCGTTGGGCCCAGTCGTAGACGGCTTTCTCGGCCATGATGGGCACCCCTTCCAGCGCCCGCAGGGCAGTAATATCGGCCCTGCGGGCAACGCGAGCGAGCACGTCGTCGGTGGTCACCGAGCCAAGATCGATCCCCTTGCCGATCACCTCGACACCAACGCCGGCGGCGATCTCGGCGAGCACCCGCCAGGCCGCATGGCGACCCTCACCGGGCGCCACCACTGCGTCGGTGTAGTGCGAGTAACGGGCCGGCGCGTAGAGGTCCATGGCGAGCACGTCGGCCCGTTCGAGTTGGTCGTGACACGAAAACAAATGGGTCGCGTGGGCGGTCGTTTCGTTGGCCAAGATGTCAAGGACGATCAGCGCATCAAGGGTGCCGAGAGCGCTCCGAAGGCGGTCGGTGTCGGGCAGGGCCGTCGTCAGACCCGCGCCGAGCACGATCAGAGCGCGGAGCCGTCCGGATTCGATCTCTTCGGGGACCAGCGCCGCCGGCCACTCGCCGGCGACGTTGAGAACACTGGGTCGAGACGGCGCGGACGGCAGGGTGCTCGGCGTCGCCGGAAGTGTCGGCCGCTCGTCCAGGCGAGTGAAGTAGCCGGGGTTGAACCACATACCGCCGGGCCGGTCGAAAGAATCGGTGAGGATCATCAGCGACCACGCCAGCCACTCGACCAGGTTGCCGGGCACCGACATCGTCGTCCCGGTGCCTGTCACAACCGCCAGTCTGGGCGCGTTGTGGACGGCATCGGTGAGACGGACGAGGTCGGCGGGGGCGAGTCCGGTCACCTTTGTGGTCAGGTCGGCGTCGTAGCGGTCAACGGCGTTGGCAAGTTCTTCGAAGCCGCGCGCCCGCAGCTCCAGTTCGGCCACGTCGACGCCCCGGCGCCGAATCACGTCGCGCACGAGATGGGCGAGAAGGGCATGATCGGTGCCGGGCCGGATCGCCACGTGGTGCGTGGCCTGACGGGCCGTCTCGGTTCGGCGGGGGTCGATCACGTACACCTCGCCTCGAGCGCGAGCGCGGCGAATCCATTCGACGGGATTGGGAAAACCGGTGCTCTGCCCGTGAGAAACCACCGGGTTTGATCCGATCATCAAGACGAGCGTCGAGAATTCGTCGAGATGCGGGACCAGCGCCGTGGTACCGGCCATCAGCGCGGCCACGAGAACTTTGGCAATGGAGTCGACGGTCGCGGTCGAGTACCCCTGATCAGTGCCGAGGCCCTGACGAAACTTGCGGGCTACGAAAGCCGCCGCCGGATCGAGGAATCCTCCGGATCCGAGGAAAAATCCGACAGACCCTGGTCCGTGTTCAGCAATGACGAGCGCGATCGCGCCGGCGGCCGCTTCGACCGCCACTCGGTGATCAGTAGCGGCGAGCATCCCTTCACGGCGCACGAAACTGCCGCTCAGTCGGGCCGGGTCGTGGTGCATCGCCCCGAGGGCGCGGCCTTTCGGGCAGAGGTACCCCTGCGAGAGGGGATGATCGGGATCGCCGTGCACATCCACCACGGTGTCTCCATCGATAGTTACGAGTGTTCCGCAACTGGCGATACAGATACGACAGAAGCTCCTCTTGGTCTCCAACACAAACATGACACTGCCGTCAAGTGACACGGGCGCGCCTGTTAGGCCGGACGCAGCGAGCCCATTCCACGCGCGACGATTGGCCGGCCCCCGGTGTGCCTGGGCCCCACGTCCTCAGTAGGCGAGCCTTAGTCCTGGGCGGGGCCACGTGCAGCGCACGAGACGACCCTTCGCCGAACACGTGAGGTACGCCGTCGTGAGGTCGGGACCCCCAAACGCGATATTGGTCACCATTGCGTCGTAGAGCGAATCGGGGAGTTGCCAACGGACCACAGCGTCGAGTCCACCATCGGGGCTCACTTCGGTGATGCCCCCGTCGATGAGCGTGCCCACGCAGACGGACCCGCCCGAATCAACAGCCAACGAGTCGAACTCCTGGCAGCCGGGCAGACCGACCACCAATGACCAACGATCGGGTTCAAGGCCGGCGAAAACGGCGTTGACCGAGCACCCGGCCGACGCGACGATGACCCCGGGATCAGTGATGCGGCGGCGCATCACCTGTCGAGACTCGGTTTGGGCCCAGTACAAGACATCGCCTGCGGGTGAGAGGCCAACCCCGTTGGGCCGGGGGATTCGCGTCACAACCGGCTTGATCGACGATCCGTCGATCGAGGCGTAGTGGATCGCGTCACCGCGAAGATCGGTGAAATAGAAGTTTCCCGCCGTGTCGAACACGATGTCGTTGGGCGCCACCAGAGGTCGGCCGCCGCTCTCGGTGTACAGATAAGCGGACTCGCCCGTGCGCAGATCAACCCGCTGAACGCCCGGGAGCCCTCGTGGGCCCGCTCCGATGCCGCCGTTGTTACACACATACAGCGCGCCGTCGGGTCCTATCGCGGCGCCGTTCGGCCCGCCGCCAACATCGGCGGCGACAGTCTTCGTCCCGTCCAGACCAACGCGTACCAAACAACCGCTCAAGATCTCGGTGACGAGTACGGACCCGTCGGGTAGCACAACGGGGCCCTCCGGAAACTTGAGCCCTTCGGCTACGAGTTCGACATCGACGAGCGACTTTGTTTGCATAGCCTCACATTGCCCGCACCGAACCCTGGCACGCAAAAGCGAAACGTAGCCGCGAGGTTTACTGCGCCGGACGAACGACTTGTTCAGCGAACGCGCTCACGGTTTCTTCGGCCGCGCCGGGGTCGTCGCCGCAGACGGTCATGACCAACCAGTCGACGCCGAGCGCCTCGAGTCGGGCCACCTTTTCGAGCCGAGCGGCGGTGTCCCAGCCCACACGCACGTCGAGGATGGGCCAGTGGCCCGACAGGATCACTTCGATATCGTCGGGATCACGATCGAAGCGCAGCATCGCGGTCCGCAACTCGCCGACGCGCCGGGCCAACGTGTCGAGGTCGCGAATCGGCAACGTTCGGATCGTACTCTCCCGCACTTCGTTGGTCATCATCGCGACCCACCCCTGACCCATCCGGGCGGCCCGCTCGATGCCCCACGGACCGTTGCCGTGAATCCACAACGGCGGATGGGGCTGCTGCACGACCAGCGGCTGAACAGTGACGCCCCGCGCCGAGAATCCTTTGCCGTCGACGGTCACGTCCTCTCCGGTCCACGCCATCTTCATGACGGCCACGGCCTCGTCGAATTGCTCTCGCCTGACATTCGGATCGGCACCGACGGCATGAAACTCCGACTTGAGGTATCCCGTGCCAAGACCGAGGGTGACGCGACCTCCACTAATTGCATCAAGCGTCGCGATTTGATGCGCGGCCAGCAGAGGATTGCGATACGACGCCACGAGCACCCACGTCAGCAGCCGAATGCGGTCGGTCAAGGCCGCGCAGAAGCCGAGCGAGCTGAACGGATCGGCCACGCCCTCGCCTCCCGAGGCGACCCACCGCATCGACGGGGCAGGGTGATCGGTGAACGCGAGCGCATCCCACCCACCGTCCTCCGCGCAACGGGCGAAGCGGCGCAACGCCTCGGGGGCGAGGATGGCGGGCACCCAGTTGGGATCGCCCATGGCATGTTGGATTCCGAAACGCACGAACGTGACAGTACTGTCAAGTGCGGCACCTGGTGCCTGTGTCGCATCATCCAGCCACATCTAGTCACTTCGAGTCAAGGAGCAACCATGTCATCGGAAACCGCCGCATCGCTGAAGGTCGACGACGCACTGGAGAAAGAGTTCGAGAAGGCGATCGCCTACGAATTCAACGACGACGACATCGAGCGGGCGAAGCTGCTGCTCGGCGTCTACACACCGTCACGCAACCATCAGCTCAACACTGTCGCGACCCCCGATGCGCTTCGCAACTGGGCCATGGGAAGCGGCGACGACAACCCCCTCTATACCGACGAAGACTACGGCCGCGGCACGCGGTGGGGAGCTCAGATAGGGCACGGCACAATGGCCGGCCACCTCGGCGCCCCGATGCTCGGCGACGGAGTCCCCGACGAAATCAAGAAAGCCACGAAGAGCCTCTTTCGGGGCATCCACGTCTTCGTGTCGGGAGGCACCTGGGATTGGTACCGCCCGGTGATGGCCGGCGACTCCATCCTCAGCTTCGGGGGCGAGGAGAGTATCGACGTCAAGAAATCGGAGTTCGCCGGGCGTTCGGTCATACAAGTGAGCCGCAGGGTGACCATCAACCAGCGCGGCGAAGTGGTCGGCGTATACCGAACCTTGCGCGTCCTTACGGAGCGAAAAACGGCGCGCGATCGGGGCACGAATGCCGCGATCGAGCCGGCCAAATACACCGACGACGACTACGAGCGCATCGACGCGATCTACGGGGCCGAGAAGGCACGCGGCGCCGAGACCCGTTATTGGGAGGATGTGTCAGCCGGCGATGAAATTCAACCCATGGTGAAAGGTCCGTTGACGGTCACCGAGATCATTGCCTTTCACGCGGGCGGGTATGGCTTCGTGCCCTACGGCCTGAAGGCGGGCCGGCTCGGCTACCAGAATCGCAAACGGATCGCGCCCTTCTACGTCCGCAACGAGAACGGGGTTTGGGACGTGGCTCAGCGCCTGCACTGGGATTCTCAATGGGCCAAGGCGATTGGCAACCCGATGTCTTACGACTACGGGGTCATGCGCCAATGCTGGTTCTACCATCAACTTTCGGATTGGGCCGGCGACGACGGTTTCATCGTTCGGCTCGAAGATTCGATCCGCAAGTTCAACTACATGGGTGACACCCAATTCTTGACCGGTTCGGTCGTCGGCAAGCGAGAGGAGGACGGGCGCCACCTCGTCGACCTGCAATTCCACATGGTGAATCAGCGCGACACCGAAACCGCGTACGCCACTGCGACCGTGGCGTTGCCGTCGCGCGTCGCGGGTCCTGTGGTGTTGCCGAACGTCGCCGGCGAAATCCAACGCGACGCCACCAAGATGTTCACCCGCCACAATGAATTGAAGGCATCACGAGGACGGCGATCGGGTAAATGAAGCCGCCGACCACAGGACGCTAGGTTGCACCTCATGAACATCGTGCGCATATTCACGGGACCCGACGGGCAGTCACATTTCGAAAATCTGACGGTGGACCTCGACGACCTGGCATCGATGGGGCGGATCTCGAAACGATGGCCGGGCACAGGGGTTCAGTTCCGTGAAGTGGATGGCGATTACCACCTCGACTTCCACGTCGCCCCTCGGCGTCAGCTTGTGGTGAATCTCACGGGGTCGGTCGAGATCGAGATCGGCACTGGAGAGAAGCGCATATTGGGCCCCGGATCGATCCTTCTCGCGGAAGACAAAACCGGTCAAGGCCACATCAGCCGCAACGTCGGCGGTGAACCCCGAACGTGCCTGTTCGTCCACCTCGACGAAGCCTGACACGCGGGGCACCAGCCGGCACTAACCGAGCGCTAGCCGATATTCGTCGTCGGGGGCCGAGCCACGCGTTCGGCCAATGTCGCGGCCGTTACGACGCCGTGCGCCATGAAGTCGCCCAGCACCGCGGCAAATTGATCGGGCTCGTCCTGCGGGATGAGATGACCGACGCGATTGAAGACGTGCAAGGTGGCGTTGGGCAGCAGTAGATAGTCGGAAACATTGGCTCGGATGAGAGAATCGGCGGCGGCGGCGATCATCAGTGTCGGCGTCGAGATCTCGCCCAACCGGTCGGTCACGTTGAAGTCGCACATAGATTGCCATGACTGTTCGTAATGCCCTTCCGACACCGACAATGCCCGACTCACGCCGGCCTTCGCCCGCACCTCATCAACACTCTCCGGACGGGCGGCGCCAACAACGCGCTGGCGTACCAATTCGTCTTCGTTGCGGTCGAACCACAGTTTGCGATTTGCATCTCGCAATGCGGCCACGACCGCTACCCCGCCCGACGAGATCGGGGCCACAAGCACAAGGCGGTCGAGGCGGTGCGCATACTCGAGGCCAAGCACATAGCCGACACCGCCCCCCATGGAGTGCCCTACGTAAGTAAATCGGTCGATACCGAGCGCGTCGACCATCGCGATGACGTCGAGAGCGTATTGATCGAGCGAGTAGCCATCGGCCGGGTGCGAACTGTCGCCGGCACCGCGGGCGTCCAACGTCACGCAGCGGTAGCGGTCTCGCAGCTTCTCGATGATCGGTGGCCAGCTGTCGTGGCTGCCCGTGTAACCGTGGTGAAACAGGATCACTTCCCCCGCGCCGCCCGTGTCTTCGTACCACAGCTCGACAGCGTTTATTGTACGGGTAGGCATCGGAGTCTCCTCGGTTCGCAGGACTGGCCGAGCGACCCTATCGACTGTCGGCGTCAACACGCAACCGCCAGAGTTGATGGGCGACGCGCTATTCATGTGCGTCACGGTAGTGAGTTGCAGCACGCGCGTTGTTTCCAACACGCGCGTCGGGTGGGCGATGTTGCGCCCACGGACGGGCCTCCTCGAGCTGCGACGCGACTCGCAGCAACGTGACCTCATCGCTGGGCCGACCACACAGCTGCACGGCCAGAGGCAACCCCAACCTATCCAAGCCGACGGGGACCGACGCGGCCGGTTGGCCTATGGCGTTCCAAGGAGCGGCCCAAGCAGCCACTTTGGACTGGTAGAGCGACCGGATCAAACCGTGGCCCACCACGTCGGCGATGAGTGGAGGCGGGCCACCGGCCATGGGCGTGAGCACGACATCAGCCCGCTCGAAAATGCGGTTCATTCGTTGCGCGATCGCCCTCTCCGTTTGGCGTGCGGCCGTGAGCGAACGTTGAGGAATGAGACGGCCAAGCGCGCCAAGGCGGCGAGTGTTGCGTTCCAAGTGGTCGGGGCGAGCCATCGTCGTTAAATCGTGTTGGAGACCCTTGAGGTAGCGCGCCGAGACGTTGGCCATCGCTTTGAAGCCGTATTCCACTTCCTGCTCGAAGACGTCATGGCCGAGCGAGCGCAGCAACTCCGCCGTCTGCTCAAGCGCGACGCGCCGTTCCTCGGTGAGGCGGCCGAGCGAGCCGGGCGGAGCCTCGAACGAGACCGCTATGCGCAACCGTTCAAACGGTGCATCGAGCGCGACGCAAAATCCGCCGACAGGTGCGTCGGCGGCGGTGGCGTCCAAGAACACGGCGGCGTCGCGGACCGTGCGGGCGAGTGGTCCGTAAACGATGAGGCCGTTCCAGGCACCAAGATGATCAGGCCCGAGCGGGACGCGATCGCGTTGCGGCTTCAGGCCGAACAATCCCGTCAGCGCCGCCGGATAGCGGATCGATCCGCCGCCGTCGGAGCCCAAAGCCATACCGCACATTCCCGTAGACACGGCTACCGCGGAACCACCCGACGATCCGCCCGGGGTGCGGTCGGCGGCCCAGGGGTTGCGCGTCACGCCCCACGTCTTGGATGCGGTCCACGGCCACAGCGTCATCTCGGGCACGTGCGTCTTACCGATGATGATCGCGCCCGCGGCGCGCAGCCGGGCGACCACATCGGAGTCGACCGACTTCGGCGCACCGTACGCGTCGGTACCCCACGGCGTCGCTTCGCCGGCCACATCGGCATCGTCTTTGATGGCGACGGGCACCCCGCGCAACGGGCCGCTCTCGTTTGGCGTACCACGCCTGTCCACGGCATCGGCCTCGGCCAGGGAGCGGTCGGCGAAGACGACTCGGTACGCGTTAAGCTGTGGGTTCAAAGCCGCGATCTGCTCGAGCGTGACCGAAACGAGTTCGCGTGCAGAAACGACGCCGTCGCTAATCAAGCGGGCTTGTTCGGCCGCCCCGGCGTAGGCGAGGTCAGTGGGGTCCATACTGTTTTTTTCCCTTTTCGTCTCTTGTGACGGGTTCGTGGGTGGGTGTGGGGTATCCGTCCAAGGCGGCACCGGCCCTCACGAAGCTCCGCTTCCGTGGCGTAGGCGCGTGATCGTGAC